>PEXO01000233.1:0-693 GCA_002779045.1 Elusimicrobia bacterium CG08_land_8_20_14_0_20_59_10
CAGGGGCGCGCAAATTGTATAATTTTTTTATGGAAAATCAGGCAACCAGGACCAACTTCGTGCGCGAGTTTATTGACGGTGATATAGCCTCCGGCAAATTCGGCGGCCGCGTGCATACGCGCTTTCCGCCGGAGCCGAACGGTTATCTGCATATAGGGCACGCTAAATCCATCTGTCTCAACTCGGGCATAGCCCGCGACTACAAGGGTAAATTCAACCTGCGCTTCGACGATACCAACCCCGCCAAAGAGGAACAGGAATATGTGGATTCCATAGTAGAGGACGTAAAATGGCTGGGCGGCGACTTCGGGGACAGGCTGCTGTTCGCCTCCGATTATTTTCAGCAGATGTACGATTGGGCCATGCAGCTGGTGAAGGCCGGCAAGGCCTATGTCTGCGATCTCAGCCCGGAAGAAATGCGCCGGCGCCGCGGCACCCCGGCCGGGCCCGGCAGGGACAGTCCGTTCCGCGGCCGTTCCATAGAGGAGAACGCCGAGCTCTTCGAGCGCATGCGCAAAGGCGAATTCGCCGACGGCTCGCGCACGCTTCGCGCCAAAATCGACATGGCGCATCCCAACCTGAGCATGCGCGACCCGGTGATGTACCGTATACTGCACGCGGAGCATCACCGCCAGGGCGCCAAATGGTGCGTGTATCCCATGTACGACTGGGCGCACGGGCTTGAGGACTCCG
>PEXO01000233.1:743-6160 GCA_002779045.1 Elusimicrobia bacterium CG08_land_8_20_14_0_20_59_10
CCGCTCTATGACTGGTTCCTGGAAAATCTCGGCATCTACCACCCGCGGCAGATAGAATTCGCGCGCCTGAACCTCAGTAATACGGTGCTCAGCAAGCGCAGGCTCCTGGAACTGGTAAGGGATAAATATGTGGATGGCTGGGATGATCCGCGCATGCCCACCATTTCGGGCTTCCGCCGCCGCGGTTATACTTCTTCGTCCATACGTTCCTTCTGTGCGGAAATAGGCGTGGCCAAGTTCAACAGCATCATAGATATCCGGGTGCTGGAGAACGCCATACGGGGCGAACTGAATAAAATCGTCCCGCGTGTCATGGTCGTGCTGAAACCGGTCAGGATAGTGATCGATAACTACCCGCAGGACCTGGTAGAGGAAATGGACGTGGTCAATAATCCGGAAGAGCCGGCCGCCGGTACCCGCAAGGTGCCGTTCTGCCGCGAGCTGTATATCGAGGCTGACGATTTTAAAGAAGTGCCGCCGAAGAAATTCTTCCGCCTGACGCCCGGCGCCGAGGTGCGCCTGCGCGCCGCTTATATCGTGAAATACGAAAGCGTGGTAAAGGACGCTTCCGGCAAGGTCTCCGAGGTGCATTGCACCTATGATCCCGCCACGCGCGGCGGCGACGCTCCCGACGGCCGCAAAATAAAAGGCACGATACACTGGGTTTCGGCGCGGCATGCCTTTGCGGCCAGGGTCCGTCTCTACGACGCCCTTTTTACCAAGCGCAATCCCGACGAGGTGGAGGAGGGGCATGACTACAAGGAGGGGATGAACCCCGGTTCGCTGGAGATAATAGAGAAAGCTTACTGCGAACCTTCGCTGAAAAACGCCGCGCCGGGTGCGCGTTTCCAGTTCGAGCGGCTGGGGTATTTCTTCGCGGACCCCGCGGACTCCGGGCCCGGCGCCCCGGTATTCAACCGCACGGTCACTCTCAAGGACACCTGGGCCAAACTGGAACAGAAAGCGGGGTTGAATTTATGAAGCGCATAAGAAGCGTGGCCCTTTTTTACAACTCGAACAGACGCAAGGCCCTGGCCTATGCCGCGGCCATAGAGCGCCGGCTGCGTTCGGCGGGCGCCAGGGTGCGGCGTGTCTGCGTTAACGACGCACCCTGCGAGATAGAGAAGGCGGACGCGGCCGTGGCTGTGGGCGGGGACGGCACCGTGCTTTTTGCGGCGCGTCACGTTATAAAGCATCGTATACCCGTGCTGGGCATAAATGCCGGCGGGCTGGGATTCCTGAGCGGCGCCGAACAGAAGGATTTTCTGACGAAGACCGACGAGTTCCTCAAAGGCGGCTTTAAAAAGATAAAACGCAGCCTGCTCTGCGTAAGCGTGCTGCGCGGCGGCCGGACGGTCTCCGGCCCGCTGCCGGCGCTTAACGACTGTGTCCTACGCAGTTCCGAGGCCCGGGCCTTTACCCTGCGCGCTTCCTACGGCGGGCGGTTCCTGTCGGAATATTTCGGCGACGGGCTGATAATAGCCACTCCCAGCGGCTCCACCGCCTACAGCCTGGCCGCCTCGGGTCCCATAATCATGCCGGACCTGGAGGTGTTCCTGCTTTCACCTATCTGTCCGCATACGCTTACGCACAGGCCCATAGTGCTGTCCGCCGCGGATGAGCTGCGCGTGACCGTGCATGGCTCCCGTTCGGGGCCGCAGCACCTGGCGCTTTCCCTGGACGGGCAGGAGAACTTCACTCTCGAGCCCGGGGACACCGTGCTGGTGCGCAGGCATGCGCGCAGCTTCGAGATGCTGGCGCCGCGCGGGTTCGATTATTCCGACGTGCTGCGGCGCAAGCTCAGCTGGGGCGAGCGGTGAGAGGGGAGTGACCGGCCGGACCGAACCTGTAGGGATATGCTGAAGAAACTTGTAATTAAAAATTTCGCGGTCATAGAAGAGCTGACGCTGGAGCCGTCCGCCGGGTTTAATGTCTTTACCGGCGAGACGGGGGCAGGTAAGTCCATTATTATCTCGGCGCTGGGCTTCCTGCTGGGCGAGCGTTCCGGCTCCGATATCCTGCGCCCCGGCGCGGCCTGCGCGGAGGTGGAGGGGGAATTCCGGGCTGAGAACCTGCCGCCCGCCATGAAGGAGCGCTGGAACGCCAAAGACGGCATAAAGATCCGCCGCCAGGCCGACCCCGGCCGCACACGTGCCTGGGTCAACGGCGCCGCGGCCACGCTGGCCCAGCTCTCAGAGCTGGGCGGCTACCTGGTGGATTTCCATGGTCAGAACGAGCACCAAAGCCTGCTTAAACCCGAAGCCCGGCGCGACCTGCTCGACCGCTACGGCAAGCTGGAAAAAGAAGCCGCCGCGGTTCATTCCGCCTGGGAAGAGACCCGCCGGCTGGAAGAGGCGCTTAACGCCGTCTCCATGTCCGAAAGCGAGCGCGGGCGCCTGCTGGACCTGTATAAGTTTCAGCTGGGCGAGATAGACTCCGCTAATATCAAAGAGGGTGAGGAAGAAGAGCTTGAAGCCCTCTGGCCGAGGCTCAAGAACGCGGATAAACTTTCCACGCTTTCCAGGGAAGCGCATGCCATGCTGGAGGACTCAGCCGGCGAGGCGGAGAAGGCCCTGGAGAAGCTCAAAGGCCTGGCCGTAGTTGACCAATCCGCCGAAGCGCTGGCCGCCCGCCTTGCCTCCGCCGCCATCGAACTGAAGGACCTTTCCGGAGAACTGCGCTCCTACGCTAAAGATATAAACTCCGACCCCGGTGAAGTGGACCGCTGCCTTTCGCGCCTGGATAAATTCAAGACCCTGAAAAAAAAATACGGCGCCGACCTGCCGGCCGTGCTGGCAAGAGCTGAAGAGCTGCGCGTAAAGCTGGGCAGCCTGGAAGACCTGACGCTGGACCGCTCGGAAATAGAGAAGAAACTCTCCGCCGCCGCCGCGAAGCTGGAGAAGCTGGCCTCGGCCCTGCACGATAAACGCGAAGCCGCCGCCAAAAAGCTTTCAGCCGAAGTGTTGAGGGAGGCGGCAGGCCTGGGCTTTAAAGAAGTAAAGTTCTCCGTGGACGCGGCTTATGACGAGGCGAACATCTCTTCGTTCGGCGGGGACTCGGTGGAATATCTTTTTACCGCCAATCCCGGCTACCCGCTGCGGCCGCTGCGCTACACCGCCTCCGGCGGCGAGCTGGCCCGCATAATGCTGGCCTTGAAGACCGTACTTTCGCGCGCGGACCGCATAGGCGCGCAGGTCTTCGACGAGGTGGACGCCGGCGTGGGCGCCGTCACCGGCCGCCTGGTGGGCCGCAAACTGGCCAAGCTGGCCGCCGATAAGCAGATCTTCTGCATAACCCACCTGCCGCAGGTAGCCGCCTTCGGCACGGAGCATTTTTTCGTGGAAAAAGCCGTTAAGAACGGAGTGGCCGCGGCCACCGTGGCCCGTCTGGACGCCGCCGCGCGCGAGCGCGAGATAGCCCGCATGCTGGGCGGCAAGAAGCGGTCCACCGACCTGGGCCTCAAACACGCCCGCGAATTAATAGCCGAGTCCGGCTGAGGTCCCCCGGCCCGACCGGATAAACGAAACCAGCAATAAGGAACGTGAACAATATGGAAGTAAGAACGAGATTTGCGCCCAGCCCTACGGGGTACATGCATATAGGCAACCTGCGGACCGCGCTCTACGCGTACCTGCACGCGAGAAGGAATAAAGGCGCGTTCATCCTGCGGATAGAGGATACCGATCAGGCCAGGCTGGTGGAGGACAGCGTTAAGGTTATCTATGACAGCCTTGCCGTCACCGGCCTGGAGCACGACGAGGGGCCGGACAAAGGCGGTCCTGTGGGGCCTTATGTACAGAGCGAGCGGCGCGGGATATATAAAGAATACGCCGAAAAACTGCTGAAAGAGGGGCATGCCTACCGCTGCTTCTGCGAAAAAGAAGAGAAGCCCGATAATCCCGCCGATGAGGAACATGACGGCCCTATCCTGGGCTATGACGGGCGCTGCCGCAAACTGTCCGACGCCGAGGTGCAGGAGAAGCTTGCCGAGGGCATGCCCTGCGTTATCAGGCAGAAGATAGACCGGGAAGGGAAGACGGCTTTCAAGGACTTCGTATACGGCGATATAGAGGTGGACCACAAGCAGCTTGACGACCAGATCCTGCTCAAGCGCGACGGCTATCCCACCTATAATTTCGCCAATGTGGTGGACGACCACCTGATGGGGATAACCCATGTGATGCGCGGCTGCGAGTATATTTCTTCTACCCCTAAATACATCCTGCTTTACCGCGCCTTCGGCTGGGAGATACCGGAGCATATCCACCTGCCGCACATACTTGGCGAGAGCGGCAGGAAGCTTTCCAAGCGCGAGGGGAGCGTGGCGCTCTCGGATTTTCTGGAGAAAGGCTATCTGCCCGAAGCCATTTTAAATTACATCGCCCTGCTGGGCTGGAATCCCGGCACCGAGCAGGAGTATTTCACCAAGGCGGACCTGATTGAGAAGTTCGACATCGCGCGCATAGGCAAGTCGCCGGCGGTTTTCGACCCCGTGAAGCTGGCCTGGCTCAATGGCCTGCATATAAAGGCCCTGAAGCCCGAAGCGGCGCACGAGCTTTTCCTGAAGTTCTATCCGGAAAAGATACTGAAAGGTTTCGATACCGGCAGGCTCAGCGGCCTGATACAGGGCAAGGTGGAAAAGCCCTGCGACATCCCGGCCATGGTGGCCTTCCTGGCGGAGCTCGACGAGAAATATCCCGCGGAGCTCTTTATCAACAAGAAGAACAAGACCACCCTTGAAGGCTGTAAGGCGACCCTGGCCGACCTGCAAGGCATCCTTTCCGGGCTGCCCGCCTGGGAGTACCAGCCCGTCTACGATGCCGTAAATTCCTATGCCGCGGCGAAAGCTTCCAAGATCGGGCCCATCATGTGGCCGCTGCGCATAGCCCTCTCCGGCCAGGCCGTCACCCCGACCGGTTCCGTGGAAATAGCCGAACTCCTGGGCAAAGAAGAATCCCTCCGCCGCATAGCCGTCGCCATCGGCAGGCTCTAGCCTGCGGGATGCCCGGTCGGCCCTCCGTTTAAATATCTGACTCTAGAAGAATGGAGGACCTGCCCTGGGTGGAGGTTAGCAAAACCCTCCGAAGGACGAGGCTTGCGTAGCGCCGAGGACTGAGGCGGAGCGAGGCCACGGTGTGGCCGAGCGCGTTTTGATAACCTCCACCCAGGGCAGGTCCGAACCCCCCGGTCCCTGTAACAAAATTGCCACATCTTTGTTCTAAATCATACATAAGGGATTTGTAAACTCTTCATAGTAGCGCGGACCACTATGAGATACTGGCTCTATTCGGAAGGCAACATACTCGGACCATACGAACCGGCGGAACTGCTGGTCGTTCCTTCATTTAACGAAGAGAGCCTCATCTGCCTTGAAACCGCCACCGGCGACAATGCCGACGACTGGAAGCCCGCCTCGC
>PEXO01000361.1 GCA_002779045.1 Elusimicrobia bacterium CG08_land_8_20_14_0_20_59_10
GGTCATCCCTCCCGTGAATGCGAGTGCACTCCGCTGCAGGTGCATAAGTACAGGGCCCGCGTTTCGGGGCCGATAATGGACCGCATAGACCTGCATGTGCAGCTTTCCCCCATAAAGTATGCCGACTGGGAGGCTGTTCCCAGGGGGGAGCCTTCAGCCGTGATAGCGGCGCGGGTGCTCAAAGCCATCGAGGCGCAGCGCTCGCGTTTCGGCGCGGAGGGTGTAAAAGCGAACGCCTTCATGGGCGGCGCGGAGTTGCGCCGCCATTGCGCCCTTCCGGACGGTGCTTCTTCCGTGCTGGAGATAGCCATGAATAAGCTGGGCTTTTCGGCGCGGTCGCTGGACAAGATACTGAAGGTCTCCAGGACGATAGCCGACCTGGAGGGTTCCGCCGCTATAAAGAGGGCGCATGTTATAGAGGCGGTGCAGTACCGCATGCTGGATAGATCCGAGGTGCTGGCCGGGATATAGGGAACGGAATTTACGGAGGTTTTTAATGAAGAAACTCATCCTTGCGGCGATATTTATGGCGTCATTCTCAGCGGCCGGCGCCGCCGGGGTAAAACCCGTGGAAGTGGTGGAGTACCCCGAGAAATACGTGCTGGAACCGGCCGCCCGTAAAGCCGCGGCCGCCAAGCCCTCTCCCTCCAAAAAGGTCCCCGCGCCGTCAGCCGCCGGCGCCGGCGGTTTCACCGTGGGGAAGAAACACCTGGTTTCCGACGGCGATACCCTCTGGGACCTTTCCGGGAAATATTACAAGGACCCTTACAAATGGGGAAAAATATACAATGCCAATCTGGGCGTGGTGGAGAACCCGGACTGGATCTATCCCAAAGAGGAGCTGATCATACCGGATATAACCGAAGAGGTGAAGCCCGGGATCAAAAAAGAGGCCGTTGAGGCTGCCGCGCCGGAAGAGGACGTTTCAGCCGGGGATACTGACTACGACATACCGGAAGAAGCGCCCAGGCCGGTCATAATAGCGCCGGCACAGTCTGTCAACGCAATGAACGCGGATATGAAGGTCTATGAGAACAACGAGCTTTCCTCCGAAATGCCGGTCGACCAGAAAGAATGGTCTTCCTTTAACAAGGTGGTGCCGGACAGCTGGCGCGAAGACGGCGTCATCAGCGCAAAAGAAAAAACCAGCAAGGACAGCGTGGCGGAAGGGCTCGCTTTCAGCGGCGGAATAATGATTATAAATATGTTTTCGCCGAATGCCGTCAGGAAAGGCGATTATCTCAGCGTTTACCGCAAAGGAGTGGCCGCCCATGACAAAAGAGGACAGCGTATCGGCCGGGAAATACAGCCGGCCGGTATGTTGGAAGTGCTGAGCGTGGAAGGCCGCAGGGTGAGGGCCCGTATCGTGGACGCGTCGAGCACAATAACCAAGGGCCTGATAGTAAAGGTCAGCGTAAGGCGCTGACGGGGGAAAGATGGCGGACGAACAGCGGGAAGAAAAACTGGCGCGTGTGCGCTTGAACTTTTTCGCCTGTTTCAGGAGCGACTGGCTGCTGAGGCTTATCGGTCTTTACGGCGGCGCCGCCGAACTGCTCAAGCGCCCGCCGGCCGAGATAGCCGGCGAGGGCGGGGTTTCGCTGGAGACCGCGCTGCGCCTTGCGCGCGAGACCGCGGCCGCCGACCCGGAGAAGGAACTGCTCCTGGCGCAAAAGGCCGGGGCGGCCGTGCTGACGGCGCTGGACGGGGACTATCCCGCTCTGCTTAAGACGATCTACGACCCCCCCCTGACGCTTTACGTCCTTGGGAAAATAGAAAATATGCCGGCCGCGGCCATAGTGGGCACCCGCAGGCCCACGCCTTACGGCCTGCGTACCTCGGCCCGGCTTGCGCGCGAGCTCTCCTCCATGGGGGTGGCCGTGGTCAGCGGGCTTGCCCGGGGTATAGACACCGCTTCCCACCAGGCCGCCCTGGCCGGGGGAGGGGCTACCTGGGCCGCGCTTGGTTCGGGGCTGGGCAATATTTACCCGGCGGAAAACAAAAAACTGGCCGAACAAATAGCGGCCTCTGGCGGAGCCGTGCTGTCCGAATTCCCTATGGGTTCCGCGCCCCTGGCGGTTAATTTCCCCCGGCGCAACCGGGTCATTTCGGGGCTTTCGCTGGCCACGGTGGTGGTGGAGGGCGGTTTCGAATCCGGCGCCCTGATCACGGCGCGTTTCGCGCTGGATCACGGGCGGGAGGTGCTGGCCGTGCCCGGCCCGGTGGATTCGCCTATGAGCAAAGGTCCCAATTCCCTTATAAAGAACGGCGCGTATCCCGCCGAGAACGCGGAGGATATTGTCTCCTGTTTCCCCGCGGATTCTCTTTACGGCCTGGATCTTAAGGCCCCCAAGCCGAAGGAGGAAGGGATCGCGCGCAGGCTCAAAGAGCTTTCCCCGGACGCCGGCCGGGCTTACGCGGCCATAAAGTCCTCGGAAGGCGGCCTGAACGCCGATGAACTTACCCTGAAACTTTCCTGGCCGGTGCAGAGGACCGGGGCCTCCCTTTTTGAGCTTGAGGTCTCCTCCCTGGTAGTCTCCCGTTCGGGCCGCTACAGCCGCGCGGAGTAGTTTTTTGCTGGCCCTCGGGCTTATAATGTATTAATATAGATATCAATATGGCCGAAAAGACTAAACCCAAAACCAGACGTTCCCTTGTTATTGTCGAGTCTCCGACTAAAGAAAAAACCATCAGCCGCTTCCTTGACGCCGGCTTTATAGTTAAAAGTTCCTTCGGCCATGTGCGCGACCTGCCCAAGGATGAACTAGGCGTGGATGATAAAGGCGATTTCGCCGCCAAGTACGTGCCGGTGGAAAGGGCCAGGAAAATACTGGCCGAGCTTAACGCTTTGGCAAAGAACGCGGATACCGTCTACCTGGCCACCGACCCCGACCGCGAAGGGGAAGCCATAAGCTGGCACCTGAGGGAGATGCTCAAGGGCGCCGGGGTGCCGTTCAAGCGCATCAGCTTCCATGAAATAACCAAGACCGCCATAGCCGAGGCGCTCAAGACCCCGCGCGACCTGGACATGGCGCTGGTAAACGCCCAGCAGGCCCGGCGCATTATAGACCGGCTGGTGGGCTACAAGCTTTCGCCGCTCCTGTGGAGCAAGATCAAGAGCGGCCTGTCGGCCGGCCGTGTGCAATCCGTGGCCGTGCGCCTGATAGCCGAGCGCGCCAAGGAGATAGCCGCTTTCAGGGAAGAGGACTATTACACCCTGTCCACGAAGCTCGCCAAAGCCCCGGCGGCCGGGGAGAAAAGCGAGTATAGGGATTTCGACTCCAAGCTGGTGCGCTGGGAAGGCGCAGCGGTCGAGGCTACCGTACTTCTCAAGCTGTTCGCCGAAGATTACCGCTACAAGACCTCCGTCTTCAAGAAGACCGAGGATACCGTGGAGGCCGCCACTTACCTGCGCGGCTCCACGCTTACGGTTTCCAAGGTGGATGCCAAGGCCGTACGGCAGAAGCCCAAGCCGCCCTTCATCACCAGCACGCTGCAGCAGGACGCCTATAATAAACTGGGCTTTTCCTCCGACCGCACCATGAAGGTGGCCCAGAGCCTTTACGAAGGCGTGGAAATGGGCGGCGACCGCTCCGGCCTCATCACCTACATGCGCACGGATTCCTTCAACGTGTCCGCGGAGATGCAGAAAGAGGCCGCGCAGTTCATAACGGAGATCTACGGCAAAGAGTTCTGCCCGGCCAAGCCGCCCCTGTACCTTAAGAAGGTGAAGGGCGCGCAGGAGGCCCATGAGGCCATTCATCCCACCTCCGCCTATAAACGCCCGGAAGAGGTGAATAAATTCCTGAATTCCGACCAGGAGAAGCTTTATGACCTTATCTGGCGCCGCTTCATGGCCAGCCAGATGGAAGAAGCCGTCTTCGATTCACTCTCCGTGGAGTTCTCCGACGAAAAAGGCCGCGCCGTGCTGCGCACCAGCGGGCGCACGGTCAAGTTCGAAGGCTACCTGAAGATCTATATGGAGGAGAAGGAAGAGGAAGTGGCCGGCGAGGACGAAGAAGGCTCCGCGGTGCTGCCCCCGCTGAAGGAAGGCGACAAGGTGCTGCTTAAGGACGTCACTTCCAAGTCGCACAAGACCAGCTCCCCGCCCAATTACAACGAGGCCAGCCTCATCAAGACGCTGGAGAAGCACGGCATAGGCCGACCCTCCACTTACGCCGCCATCATAAGGAACATCGTGGACCGCGGCTACATAAACAGGGAGAAGGACCGCAAGCTCCTGATCACCAGGCTGGGCGCGCTGGTGACCGAAAAACTCAAGGACTTCTTCAAGGAGATAATGGAGATCTCCTACACGGCCTCGATAGAGGACAAACTTGACGATATCGCCGAAGGCACCATGGACTGGGTCAAGATGATGAAGGACTTTTACGGCCCTTTCTCGCAGGACCTGGCCACGGCCGAGCGCGACATGGTCCGCTCGCATCCGAACGTGATAAAGACCGATGAGAAATGCCCGCTCTGCCTCAGCCCCATGGTGCAGCGCGAGAGCCGCTTCGGCAAGTACCTTTCCTGCTCGCGCTTTCCCAAGTGCAAGGGCAAGATGCCGCTGGACAAGGACGGCAATAAACAGGATTATTTCGCGCCTATAAAGACCGGGAAGATCTGCGATAAGTGCACCAAGAACGCCATGCTGCTGCGCAAAAGCGCGCGCGGCTATTTCCTGGCCTGTTCCGGGTTCCCCAAGTGCCGCAACATAGACCCGGTGACGCCGGAAGAGGCGGAAGCGATAATAAGCGCCAATAAAAAGTGAGCCGCCGATGCGACTGCTGCTTGAGCAGTTCCTGCTGCACCTCAGGGCGCAGCGCAACTTTTCGCGCCATACCCTGAAGGCCTACCAGGCCGACCTCGGCGAATTCCTGACCTACGCCGCCGCCAATAAGGCCGGTTCCCCGCGCGAGCTGGACCGCGCGCTTATGCGCGGGTACATGGCCGGGGTGAACGGGCGCGGGCTGTCCCGCAATACCCTGCTGCGCAAGCTCTCCGCCGTACGCTCCTTCACGAAATACCTCATCTCCGGCGGTACGCTCGAGAACGACCCCTTCGACCTTATCACGCTGCCCAAGCGGGAGAAGCGTCTGCCGCGCTTCCTCACCGAGGGCGAAGTGGGCAGGCTGCAGGACCATAACAGTCCCGGGGAGGTGGACGCGCGCGAGAAGAGCTATTATTTTTCAAAGCGCGATTATGCGCTGTTCGAGCTGATCTATTCCAGCGGGCTGCGCCGCTCGGAGGCCGCCGGCCTGAACATAGGCGACGTGGATTTCTTTTCCGGCTTCGTGCGCGTGCTGGGTAAGGGCTCGCGCGAACGCCTGGTGCCGGCCGGCGACAAGGCCCTTGCCGCCCTGCGCGACTATCTTGATACCAGGCCCAGGCCGCTGGCGCACGGCCTGCCGCTTTTTCTGAACTGCAGGAACACGCGGCTTTCCGGCACCGCGGTGGCCCTGATATTCAAGAAAATGGCGCGCCGGGCCCGGTTTGCCAGGCCAGTCAACCCGCATTCCGTGCGTCATTCCTTCGCCACGCATCTGCTGGACCATGGCTGCGACCTGAAATCGGTGCAGGAAATGCTGGGGCACAAGAACCTGCAGACCACGGAGATCTATACTCATGTTTCCCTTGAGCGCTTAAAAGAAGTGTATGACAAAGCGCATCCGAGGGCGAAGGGTAAAGAGTGAAGAGTAAAGAGTAAAGAGGGGAGTTTAATGTTCGACCCATCGCTGGACAAGGCGCCTAAAATGCTGACCTGCGCGGCCCGCGCGGCCGGCAGCCGGCCGGACCTGACGCAGGGCTGCGGGGGGAACGTTTCGGTAAAGCTGGGGAGCGAGCGAATGCTCATTAAGGCTTCCGGCTGCCGGCTTAAGGACGTTTCGCCCGAGAGAGGTTATGCGCTGGTGAACTACGGCAATATCCGCAGGAGGATTGCCGCCGGCCCCGGGGACGAGGCTGCATTTACGGATTATCTCTGCGCGCAGGCCCTCCCTGTGAAAGGGTTGAAAGCGGCAAAGCCCTCCATAGAGGCCGGCTTCCACGCGCTTTTAAACACCGTGGTCATACACACGCATTCGGTATACGCCAATATCCTCAACATGAGCGCGGAGGGGCATGCGCTGGGCCGGGAAATGTTCCCGGGAGCTGAATTTATCCCGTATAAACCTCCGGGCCCGCAGCTCTGCACGGCC
>PEXO01000200.1:0-11033 GCA_002779045.1 Elusimicrobia bacterium CG08_land_8_20_14_0_20_59_10
GATAAAACTACACTTCTGCTAAATAAAAACTGGAACACTATTAGGTATGAAATCTCAATAGGAGAAAATGGTAACAATGAGGTTTCAATCTTAGCGGAAAAATGCATTTTGAAAACCCAGCATCATACGCCGAGCGTAGTGCGGGATTTGTTCCCGGTGGCTATCCCAACCCCCGATACCATTTTAGCCAAAGGTCGCCAAGGCAACCGAACGGTGGTGAATAAGGTTAAGGGCGGCAATGACAACTATTACAGCGAAGTGACCACCAGCGGGCGCTGGGCTCCCTCATTTAAGCTGGGACAGCGTAAATCAGCCTTGGCAAATTTACCAGAAGATGAGTCAAAATACCCTGCCGCGACTTGGCTTAAATCCTTATTGGATGTCGGAGTTCAGAAATTGGTTTTAAATAGTTTGGCGATTCGACAGCCTAGCTCGCCAGGACAACTCCGTGCATTTAAACCAGATGGTTCAAATCTTCCATGGATGATAGATCATCTCATTAAAAACGCAACAAACAATTATGATGCATGGATGGAGCACTTAAAAACTGCCTTACCGGATTTGGAAGGAATAAAAATCATTGAAAGGCCGGAAGATAAGCATAAATATATCGTTCTCTGTTATCGCGGAGGTTTTGAGATCCCATCATGGATGGCGTCGGATGGTACTCTTAGGCTTTTGGCCCTTACATTGCCGGCATATCTCCAGGATTTCTCTGGTGTTTATCTTATTGAAGAACCCGAGAACGGGATTCATCCTCGGGCCGTCGAAACCATGTTCCAGTCGCTGTCATCAATTTATAATGGGCAAATCCTTATGGCGACACATTCCCCGATTATTCTTAGCATGTCAAAACCCGAACAGGTTTTATGCTTCGCAAAGACTGCTGATGGGGCGACAGATATTGTTTCCGGTGATAAGCACCCGGCCTTGCGCGATTGGAAAGGAAGCCCTAATCTTAGCGTAATGTATGCGGGAGGTATTTTAGGATGACTGCCATCCCGCCGCAAAAGAAGGACTTGATAATTTTGGTCCCAGACCAAGATATTTATTCAGGCATACAGGAACTTTTGACTCGGCCCCAGGCATTGCAAGTCCGACAAATTGCCTTTGATATGTTTAAGCACCCGTACAGGGACCCCGGATGTTTTAATGAAGCGCATGAGTTCTTACGTCCATATATCGGCAAGTATGAGTTCGCACTGGTCGTTTTTGACAAAGATGGTTCAGGGCAGGAAATTTTAGGGGCTACTGGGATAGAAACTGCTTTAACGCAAAAGTTGGCGCAAAATGGATGGCCAAATCGTGCAGGAGTAGTCGTAATAGACCCGGAACTTGAAATTTGGGTTTGGAGTGATTCAAATCAGGTCGATGCTGCTTTAGGCTGGACCGGTAAAACGCCCGCTTTAAGAGATTGGCTTGTTTCAAAAGGGTTTTCGACAACTGCAAATGCCAAACCAGCTCGCCCTAAAGAGGCCTATGAGTCTGCGTTGCGTGAGGCCAGAACTCCGAAGTCTCCGGCGATATTTAAAAAATTGGCAGGGAATGTCAGCTTCTCTCGATGTGTAGATGCTTCTTTCACCAGGTTGAAAACTTTACTGCAGAATTGGTTCCCAGAAACTATTTAAAAGAAAGAATTTATGCGCGCGGGAAATAATTTCTGGGGAGTACGGACGCCGAAGGCGGACGGGAGCGGCCAGCAGGCCGCGCATGGGAGGTGGCAATAAGATGCCGCCTACCTTGGGAGCAAGTGCGAAGGCGCGCAGTGCCGAGCCTTGCGAACTGCCTTCTCGCGGCAAGGAGCAGTGCGGGGCCGCGCTGCGTGGCCACGCCTGCGACGACATCTCGCGGATAAGATCCCCGTACCGCAGATCCATAAGGAATTCATAATGTTTCCTCGGGCATTTTTAAATTTTGGGGTGGCTGAGGGGATTTGAACCCCCGACCTTCCGGACCACAACCGGACGCTCTAACCAGCTGAGCTACAGCCACCGTGCAGTATATTCTAGTTTTTTCGACGTTGCAAAACAAATGTATAATTGCTTTTATGAACAGGAAACCAGCGGTGGCAGGGCGGTTTTACGAAGCCGACGCTAAGGCGCTGCGCGCCTGCGTCTCCGGCTATCTCTCCGGGGGGAGCGGTCCTTCGGGGAGCCTGAAGGGCATACTGGCGCCCCATGCGGGCTACACTTTTTCCGGGGCGGCTGCCGGCGCGGCGTTCGCGGCGCTGAGAGATATCCCCTTTGAAACCCTTGTCATAATAGCCACCGGCCATACTATGGCCCTTAAGAACGGCGCGCTGTTTTCCAGCGGCTCTTTCGAAACCCCGCTGGGCGCTGTTGAAGTGGACCAGGAGTTCTGCGCCGAGCTTCTTAAGGAGAAGAAGCTGTTCGCGGACCTGCCGCGCGCCCACGCCGCCGAGCATGCTGTGGAGGTGCAGCTGCCTTTCCTGCAGGCGCTCAGGGGCGATACCGTGAAGATAGTTCCCGTTCTTTTTAATTCCCCGGACGAGGCCCTGCTGGAGGAAGCGGGGTGCGTATTGGGCCGGGCGATGAAGGGCCGCCGGGCGCTGTTCTGCGTTTCTTCGGACCTCTCCCATTACCCGCCGGGCAATATAGCCGAGATGTCGGACCGCTCTGTGCTGCTGGCGCTGCGCCAGGCCATGCGCAGCGCAACGCCGGCGTATTTCGGCCTGGCCAATTCCCTGCTGCAGGATAAATGCGCGCGGTATATGGATACCACGGCTTGCGGCCAGGCTGCCATGACCGCGGGGGCCGCCGCGGCGCTGGAAATGGGCGCCGACGATTTTGAACTGGAGCTTTACACCCATTCGGGGAAGATCTCCGGCGACAACCAGGCGGTGGTGGGCTATGGCTGCGGCTATTATACCAAGGCGAAGAAAAAGCCCGAGCCCGGCTGCGAGCTTACCAAGACCATGAAAGAGGCGCTTCTGGCGATAGCGCGCAGCGCCATCGAGTTCCGCCTGAAGTCCGGCAAGACGCCCGGCCAGCCTTTAAGCGCCTGGCCGGAGTTCAACCAGCCGGCGGCCATCTTCGTAACGCTTACTCTGGGCGGCCGGTTGCGCGGCTGCATAGGTTCGCTTGAGCCGCGCGGGACGCTGGCGGACATGGCCGGGGCTTATGCCGTGGCCGCGGCTTTCGAGGACCCGCGTTTCGGGGCGGTTACCGACCGCGAGCTGGAGAAGATAGTATTAGAGATCTCAGTGCTTTCACCGCTGGCGCTGGTGCCGGGGCCTGAGCAGGTGAAGGAAGGGGTGCATGGTGTTTACGTGAAGAAAGGCGGCCGCTCAGGCACCTACCTGCCGCAGGTCTGGGAGCATTTCGCAAATAAAGAGGAGTTCCTGTCTTCGCTCTGCCTGGAGAAGGCCGGGCTGGCGGCCGATGCCTGGAAAGAAAGATCCACCGCTTTGTACGTCTACACGGTGGAGCATTTCAGCGAAAAATAAGGTACTGCTTCAGGCCGCGGCTATCGCCAGTATCAGCAGCAGGCCTAACCCGCCGGTAAGAGCTCCGAGGATCCCGCCAAACAGGGCGAAACCGACATAGGCGCCTATCGCGCCGGCGGTTATCTGTACTTTGTGCTCGCCTACCCATTTCTTTACGGTTTCGCCTGCCGTGGGTTTCTTGGGGGGCTCTTCTACCTTGGCGACGACCGGGGCTTTAGGGGAGAACGGGCTCACTGTCATATCGGGCGTTGAGGCTGTTTTGTTCCAGGAAGCGTCCACGCCCTTGAGCTGCTTCTTGGCGGTTTCAGCCGCGAAGGCGAAACCGGTGGCTATAAAGAAGCTGCCGAGGATTATGAGTAAAATCGCTTTTAAGTTTTTCATAATTTTATCCTGTTCCCGCTTAACCCTTCTCAGTCAGCTATATCTTACAGGTTAATTGCCTTCATGAGAAGAGTAATACTACCCACCGCACAATAGGTCTAAAGGCCTACTTGCCCGGATGTCTCATATTTTCACGGGCGTAGTGAGCCGCACGGAACTTTGCTTCTATAAAGAGGTGGATCGCCCGCCTGGTCCGGGTATTTGGCCGGTGCGGGAATACATGGGTGAAGGGGAGCGGCTCAGAAGAGTTTGTCCTGTTTAGGTTTTAAAGAGCGCGGGCGTTTTTTGCGGGCACCCTCCGCCTCGGTCAGCCCGAGGCGGAAGATGTCCACTATTTGATAGCCGTCGTCGCGCAGTTTCTGCAGCTGCGCATTGTCTTCTTCGGAGAGTGATATGACTATCTGGTAGCGTGGTTTCATTAATTACCGTCCTTTTTTAGAAGTGTAAGCCAGCGCGGTCTTTATGCGATTCGCGCGCGACTGCGTTGCGCCCATCTTGCCGTCCTTGATCAGGCCGAGCGTGGCGCACATCCACATCTTGAAGTCCTTCGGAAGCATGAATGTCGTAGGGTGAGTGTTCATAAGTCCTCCTGGCCGAGTGTTTCGCTGTGTGTATAGTATAGCATAGCAAAGTATAGTTGTCAAGCCCCCCCGCCCATTTTCTTTTCGTCATGAAAAAAACGGAGCGGCGGAATATCCGCCGCTCCGTGAATTATTATCTTTAAAAAGAAAATACCCCCACCAGGAATCGAACCTGGATTACCTGCTTAGAAGGCAGGTGCTCTATCCATTGAGCTATGGGGGCGTATGCGCTCCAGGCGTTTATTGCCGGGGGCGAAATTATATTTTACAAAAATACCCGTGGATCCGGGAGAAAAGGGCTAGTTCCGGTATACATCTTCATGTTTCAGATAGCCGCTGTTTACCAGCACTTTGTGCAGGTTAGCGCCATCCACGGCTATCGGCTCCAGCAGAAGTGACGGCACGTTTATCTTGCCGTTGGAGACTTCCGCGTTGACGGGGGCCTCCCCCCCGGCGGCAAAGCTCATGGCGGCTCCGAAGGCCGCAGCGGCCAGCTGCCGGGTATCCTTAAAGACCGTCATGGACTGCGTGCCCGCCAGTATGCGCCTGGCCGCCGCCGCCTCCGAATCCTGGCCGCTGACCGGCACGGTGCCCGCCAGCTTGTACATGGCCAGCGCCTGTATCACCCCGCCGGCGGTGGCGTCGTTGGGGGCCAGTACCGCCTGGATGTCCCCGGAATTATCGGCCAGGGCTTTTTCCATAAGCCTGGTAGCCTGCGCGGGGTTCCAGTCGGGTATGGCCCGGTCCATCACTATCTTTATGCGCCCCTCGTTAACCAGGGGCCTGAGTATGTTCAAGGCTCCCAGCCGGAAGAGCTTGGCGTTGTTGTCAGTGGGCGCCCCGGACAGCACCACGTATTTGCCGGAGGGCGCCAGCCTGGTAAGGTAGCGCGCCTGTATCTCCCCCACCTTCACATTGTCGAAGGAGACGTAGAGGTCAACGTCGGCGTTAAGTATCAGCCGGTCATAGGAGATCACCTTCACCCCTTTTTGCACGGCCTGTTCCACTATTTCAGCCGCCGCCGCCGCGTCGTGCGGGCCCACTATCAGCACGCTTATATTCTGCTGCAGCAGCTCTTCGCACTGGGCCAGCTGCCTGGCGGTGTCGTTCTCCGAAACCTTCACCAGCAGCTCAACGCCCAGCGCGGCGGCTTCCTTGCGCAGCTGCTGCACATCCCTTACCCAGCGCTCCTCGCGCTGCGTGGGAATGGACAGGCCTATCTTTATGTCCTTCGCGGTTTGCTGCGGGGCTTTCCCGCAGCCGCAGCAGAGCAGCGCGGCAATGAAAATAATGGTCAGTTTCTTCATAAACCCCTTAGTATGACAATTCTACAATATCCGTAGGCTTGGCCGCCTGATACGCATAGCGCCCGTCAGCGACGAAGGGCGGCGGTATTTCGGGGCTATGCAGGCGGCCGCCAACTTCGCCTGGGCCAACCGGCAGGCGCTTACGGGGCTGGCGCGTGAGGTGTTCGGCGCCGTGCTGGGGCTGGGCCGGGGCCGGCATAGCCCGCAAGGTGGCCAGGTTCCGACCCCTCTGCGTTATAAAAGGCTGACTTTCCCCTCCGGGAAAGAGCACATTATCCAAGGGCTTTTACAGCCATGCGGTGCAGGTCCTCGTTGGCCAGCGCCTGCGCTTTTTTGCGTATCACGCGCGAAAAGTATTCCCGCTCCGTCTTTGTCAGGGCGTCCCCCCGCAGTTTCTTCATGAAAAGCCGTTTCTGGCCCGGCGGGAAGATGCGCGCCAGTGCGTATTCCAGGCCAAGCTGTTCCCGTACTGTTTCAGCCTTCTTCAGCCTTTCCGCGCTTTGCCTGAAGCCGGCAAGGAAACAGTCCCGTATCTCTTGCGCCCGCAGCTCTTCCGGCCCTATCTTGATGACGCCATTGCCGGCGAATTTCAGGAGATAGTTGCCGATAGCGCCCCGGTCGAAACCCGAAACGGCCGTTTTTGCCCAGCGAAAACGCAGCCCCAGGTGGCGGTAAAGGGCTGCTGACATCAGCAAAAGCGCCCTGAAATTGTCCTTTTCATGGGCCTGCAGGTGGGCGGACACCACCCCGGGGTTGAATCCCCCCTCCTCCGCGGCATTGGCCGCCATGGCCGGGAAGGCCGTCCAGAACCTGGTGTCGCGGCTTATCACCGCTTCCGCCAAGGTTTTGTTGACGTCAACCGTTTTTTGCTGTTCCGGGAGTTTAAACCCTAGTTCAGCCGCGCCCTTCAGCAGGTCTTCATGTTTCATATGCTTTGCCTCGCTTGAATAAAAGGAATCGTTGTATGTTTATATACAATATATTGTATCAAAAGATACAATATTCAAGTCAAGAGAAATGTTTCAACCGCGGATTGCCGGCAAAACGCTTTGAATTGCGGGAGGGAAAGGCGACCATAGGCAAAAAAAGACCCCGCGCATGAAGGCGCGGGGCCTGTAGGAAACAGGTTCCGGCGGTTTAGACCGTAGTCGGCTCTTTCTGGGGCTGTGCCGGCTGGTGCCTGATAGCCTCCAAAGTCTCTTTAACTATCAGGTCGGCCCATTCCTTGCGCAGCTCCGTAGAAGGGGCGGGCAGGGTCTTGTGGCTGATTTTCAGTTCATCAAGCAGGGTGTTAAGGCGGGTGTAGATGTCGGCCTGGAATTCCTGGCTTTTGGCGTCGCGTATGCCGTCGTCCATCAGTTCCCCCACCATCGGCAGCTTATAGATGACGTCGTAGGGGAAGGTCTCCGCGTAGCCCTGCAGGAAATCCCTTATGAACTGGTTGGTGCCGCAGCGGCGCTCCATGTAGGCCAGGTTGTCGAAGACGCTCCTGTCGCAGACCACTACCTGGTAGCCGCGCAGCGTGCCGCGCAGTTCCTCGGTGATATGCTGCATCATTATGTACAACTGGGCGGGCAGCGTGGTGGATTCGTTTATCGGTATGCCCTGCTCGAAGGCCGCGGCGGCTATTTCGGAGAAGACCTTTACCTTCAGCCCCCTCTTTTTCAGCTCGGCGGCCACTTCGTAACAGAGGGTGGTCTTGCCGGTGCCGTGCGTGGAGATGAGGGAGATCTTGTAAGGGCGCTTTTTTGCAGAGGACATTTATTGCTCCATGAAAACAGGAATAGGTTTATACTACATCATTTTCAGCCTTTCGGCAAAGTTCCGGCGAGAGGCACAGGTTATAGCGGAAGCTGCCTGACCGGGAGGGCCGGGCGGGATGCTTGTCTGTATTTAAAATGTCCTAAGTGTTGTTCCTGTTGAGCCATTTCTCCGCGGCCTGCTCGTTCTTTTGCACGTCGGTCCCGAACCTTCTTAAATGCGCCCTTGTCTTAGCTATAAGCAGCGTCATATCTATGGAATTGGTGATGACGTCGTTCACTCCGGAAGAAAGGATCTCGACCATCTCGCGGTTGGAAGTTCTTGCTGCATCACACATAGCTATCACGGATATTCCCTTGATCTTGGAGACAAAAGCCCGGAGTTCCGCCATCTTGGCCATGCCCAGGCAGTCCAGGTCAAGAAATACTATCGCGACGTCCCGCTTATTATCCTGCATTATGAAATTAGGGCAGGAAGAGACCACGGAGGAGTTTATTCCGGCGGAAAGAAAAGCTCTTGTGCCGGCGGCGGCCAGGGTCCTGTTGGCTGTGATCAGTACTATTCTAATATCCGGCATATTTTTTACGCCGCGGCCTGTACAGGGCCGCACCCGGCGCGTTTCTTTTCCCGCTTTGAATTGACCCCCTCCCCGCACCGAAACACAGGGGCAATACCGCACGATAAAATATATTTTACAAATAATTAATTTCATAATTCGTTGCGGAAATGTGAATTTACTCCCCCTTTACGCGGCATGGTTTTTATTGGTATCCTAAAAGGCGGATAGCTAGTTCGGAGGGCCTTGCGATGAAAGTGTTAATGACCTTGCTCTTGGCTGCCGCGCCCGCGGTTTTTGCCGGCGGTCTTGAGGAAGCTTCTTCTGTCCCTTTTACCTGTTTACGGGTCCCAGCCGCGGCTTTAGCGCTGCCGGCTGTTCCCCCGCCCTCGCTTGCCCCCGCCCGCCCCTCCCGCCCGCCTTCTGCGCAGTGGATAATGGCGGTAAAAAAAGCTTATCTCTCCACCCCTATAGGCTGCCTGCCGCCGGCCGCGCAGGAAGAACTCCCGGCCGCGGCGCTTGAGCAGCTGCACTGGGACGCCGCCGCCTATCCCTCAAAGGCCTATAAGCTGACCGTCGACGGCCTGACCGCTTTTGTTATCGAGAACGATAATTACGACGCGCTCTACGTTAATATTTTCGACGCTAACGGCAAACTTATAGCCTACGGCGGCTTTGACGAGAATTACGATTTTTACTGGCTGACCAAAAATACAAAGGGGTAAGCCCGGCAGCCGCGCCGGCCGCGGCCCGGGGGAAGTTGTGCCAAAACATTTCCCGCATATTTTTACCGTGAAATTGTCCGCGCTGCTGGTATGCGCGGTTTTTTCCGCCTGCGGGCCGCGTTTTGACGATGCCGCGGAGCTGCAGAAGCAGGGGCGGTTCCTGAAAGCCGCCGGGGAATACGCCCATTTCGCCGGGAAAAATCCTTCCGACCCGCACACGCCGGACGCGCTGCTGCGTTCGGCCCGGATATACTCCCTTGAGCTGGGGCTTTGCGAGCGGTCCCGGCCGCTCCTTGAGCGGCTTGCCCGCAATTATCCGGCCTTTAAGATCCCCGCCCCGGATTTCAGGCGCATCTTCATCTGTCCCGATTATTTCCCCGCCGCGAACGGCAGCGCCTGGACTTACGGAGATACCCAGACCTCCGGGCGCAATGCCAGGCAGGAGCTGGATATCGTCTCGGAGCGGAAAGGGGTCTCGGAGGCGCTTTACAGCCTTTACGCCGGCACCGACCTGGTCACCAGGCAGAAGCGGAGTTATTCTTTTTCAGACCTGTCCTTTTACGAAAACCAGGGCGGCTTCAAGACCAATATCCTGGAGTATCCGCTGGAAAAAGGCAAAACCTGGCGGTCGCGCGGGGCCGAGGGCGAGCTGGAGTTCCGCGTGGAGGGGACGGGGCTTAAGATTATAGTGGCGGCCGGGGAATACGACAACTGCGTGAAGGTCCGCCGCCGCATGCAGGGCAACCCGGCGTGGATCTATGAGTACTACGCGCCCTGGACCGGCAAGGTGCTTACCGCCGTGGCCGGGCCGGGCTATGAGAACAGGGTAACGGAGCTTTTGAAATATGAAGAAAAAAAGCGATAAGCACCCGGCGGCCGGGGAGAACACCGCGTCCCCCGCCGCGGGGCTCTTCGGCGATCTCCCGGCCCCGGCGCCCGCCCCGGCCAGAAAGAGCGGGCTGCTGGCCTTTTCCTATTCTAAACTGTCCCTTTACGAGGAATGCCCGCTCAAATACAAGTTCAAATACATCGACAAGATAAAAGAGGAGCCCAAGTACTATTTTTCCTTAGGCTCCAGCATTCATACGGCGCTGGAATTCCTTTATGCCGTAAAAGCCCCCCCCTTCCCGTCCGTAGAAGAGGTCTGCGAGGCTTTCAAACGGGACTGGAACCTGAAATCCTACCTGGAGAAAGGCTACCGCACGCAGCAGCGGTCCGACGACGACTTCCAGAAAGGCGTGCTGATGCTCAGGGCCTATTACGAGCATAACCGCGCGCGCCTGGCCCCGCCGTTCCTGCTGGAATATTCCACTGACGTGGAGGTGGACGGGCTGCTGGTGCGCATCATCGCCGACAAGATAGAGTACCAGGGCGGAGGCTCGGTGCTGGTAACCGATTATAAGACGGGCAAGGACGTGAAGCGCGCGCCTACGCAGCTTTATATGTATCAGAAAATAACGGAAATGGACCCGCGCCTGAGGGAGAAGATAGCCGAAACCTACGGGCACAAGGTGGCTTCCGTGCGCATAGGCGGGATGCTGTATTACCACGTACCCTCCAATAAAGAATATCGTTTTGCGCGGGCGGACGACCGCGAGATAGGGAGTTTCTGGGAGCGCGTTCTGGAAGCGGCGGAGTCGGTGCGCTCGCAGAAATTCGACCCCGCGCCGGGCGAGCGGCAGTGCTCCTGGTGCGATTATAAGAAGCTCTGCCCGAATTTCTCCGGCAGCGGCCGGATGCCGCAGCCAGCGCGCGCCGCCGACGACCCGGTGGAAACGCTGGTAGACCGCTATGGCCGCCTGAAAGAGAGAATAGATGAACTGCAGGTGCAGCTTAATGAAGTGGCCGAAGGCATAGGCCGTGCCGCCGGCAGCGGAGGCGAATATGCCGGTTCACAGTATACCGCAAAGGTGAAAAAGAACCTGAAGTGGGAGTTCAAGGACCGGGAAGCGGTTATCGGCGTGCTGAACCAGTTCGAGCTTTACCAGAAAGCGCTTACGCTCACGCTTACAGGCATAGTGGGGGTGCTGGAGAGCGACGCCCTGCCGGAGGAAGCCCGTAAAAAGCTGTTGGAACAGGCCGTAAAGAAAACCGTTTACGAGATAAAAATAGCGAAGAAAGAAGGTCTGATCTGATCAGGAGAAAAGGGAAAATTATTCCGGCGAAGACGCCGAAAGAGAACGAACATGGATATACAGGATGAACAGGATCATATTTCCCCTTTTTATCCTGGCCATCCTGTTCATCCAGGTGAAT
>PEXO01000200.1:11049-14770 GCA_002779045.1 Elusimicrobia bacterium CG08_land_8_20_14_0_20_59_10
AATGGCTGAAAAATTCATAATAGTCCTGGACCAGGGAAGCTCCAGCTCCCGCGCGCTGGCGCTGGACCTGGACGGGAATATGCGCTATAGATCCCAGCACCCGCTTGAGACCTTTTACCCTGCGCCGGGCCGCGCCGAGCATGACGCCGAAAAGCTTTATGCCGCGCAGGCCGCAAGTTTTTCGGAAGTCCTGGCCAAGCTGCCCGGGGGAAGCGAGACCATCGCCCTGGCCATAGCCGCACAGCGCTCCACCGTGGTGCTCTGGGACAGGAATACGGGCCTTCCCCTGGCGCCCGCCATGAGCTGGCAGGACGGGCGGGCGCTGGAGTTTCTGGGGCGCATACAGCTTTCCAATACCAAAATACACGAGCTTACCGGTCTTTATAAAACCCCGTACTACAGCGCCCCCAAAATAGCCTGGGCGCTGGAGAATTTTCCGGAGGTAAAGGCCGCGGCGGCCGAAAAACGCCTTTTGGCGGCCCCGGTGGCGTCTTATGTGCTCTGGCGTCTTTCCGGCGGGAAGATCTTCGCCGCCGACCCGTCGCAGGCGCAGCGCACGCTTCTTTTCAACCTGCGGCGCCTGAAATGGGAGCCCGGGCTGCTGGCGGCTTTCGGGATCAGCGGGGCTTTCCTGCCGGAGATACGCCCGAGCATAGGGCGTATGGGCTCGGTCGAACTGGACGGCCGGCGCCTGCCGGTTACGGCCATGCTCGGCGATCAGCAGGCGGCTATGCTGGGCCTGGGGCTTGAAGCCGCCAACTCCGGGGCGCTCAATTATGGTACCGGTGCTTTTCTGCTGGTGAACACCGGGGCAAAGACGGTGAAGATACGCGGCCTGCTGAATTCTATCGGCTGGCAGTCCGGGCCTTCCAAAAAAGACATCTGTTATTTTACGGAAAGCACGGTGAATTCCGCCGGCACGGCCCTGGACTGGCTTAAGGTTAAGTTCGGCCTGTTCGGCGACATTTCCGAGGTGGACGCCATGTGCCGCGCTTCTAAGAACCGGCTTTACTGCCTGCCCGCCATAGGCGGGATAGGCTCGCCTTACTGGGATTTTACCGCGTTCACCACCTTTACCGGGTTTTCCCCGCACTCCGATAAGAACGACGTGGTCAGGGGCGTGGCCGAAGGGATAGCCTATATGGTCGGCGACGCCTTTGACCTGGTGAAAAAAAAGGGTTTTAAAATTGAGGAACTGAAGGTTTCGGGCGGGCTTTCAAAGATAGACTGGCTGCTGCAGTTCCAGGCCGATATTACCGGCGCGCGCATACTGGCCATGGAGGAGACGGAGGCCACCGCCATAGGGGCGGGGCTGGCGGCCGCGCGCGGGCTGGGGCTTTCCCCCGCCTGGAAGACCGCGGTTTCCACCCGCGTCTTCTTGCCGGGGATAGGCGAGGAAGAGCGGCAGAACCTTCTGCGCGGCTGGAGAAGCTTTGTGCGCAATACGCGCCGCGCCAGCCGCGACCTGCGCAAACTTAATATCCTTCCGCACATTTGAGTCGCCCCCGGGGGAAAGGGTTGGAAAAACGCGCTCGGCCATACCGTGGCCTTGCTCTGCCTCAGTGCATGAACGCTGAATTGTGTCGCTTCGCTCCACCCGGCGCTGCGCAAGCCTCGTCCTTCGGAAGGTTTTTCCAACCCTTTCCCCCGGGCTGACTCTTCTTATTTCTTAAGCTCTTCCAGGTATTTGCCGGCTTCCATGGCCGCGCGGCAGCCCGCGCCGGCGGCTACTATGGCCTGTTTATAGCTGCGGTCCATAACGTCGCCGGCAGCGAAAACTCCCGGCACGGAAGTCCCGCCGCGGGGGTCCGTGACGATATACCCTTCCGCGTCCAGCTTCAGGACGTCTTTGAACAGGCTGGTGGCAGGCGTATGGCCTATGGCTATAAAGATCCCGGCTAAAGCTATCTCCCTGACGGCCCCGGTCTTCAGGTTCTTCAGCTTTATCCCGCTTATTCTTTCCGCGCCCAGCATTTCCTCCGGCACGGAGTCGTAAATTATCTCCACTTTGGGAGCGTTCCTTAGCTTTTCCTGCATGCGGAAGCTGGCCCGCAGCGTGTCCCTGCGGTGCACCAGGTAGACCTTCGTAGCGAACTTGGTAAGGAACAGCGCGTCCCCGGCGGCCGTGTCGCCGCCGCCCACCACGCAGACTTCCTTGCCGCGGTAGAAGAAGCCGTCGCAGGTTGCGCAGCCGGAAATACCTTTGCCGGCGTATCTGGTCTCCGAGGGCAGGCCCAGCCAGCGCGCCTGGGCCCCGGTGGCGATTATCACGGAGTCCGCCGTGCAGGTCTTGCCGCCGGAGATCTTCAGCCTGAAAGGGGCGTTTGAGAACTCGACCCCTGTTATCTCGTCGTTAAAGATAGAAGCGCCCAGCCGCCCGGCCTGCTTTATCATGGCCTGCATCAGGTCCGTCCCGGCGACAGGTTCCGGGAAGCCGGGGAAGTTCTCTATTTCCATCGTCATTATAAGCTGGCCGCCCGGGACCGCGCCGCCGAACAGCGCGGTCTTCAGCCCGCCGCGCGCGCCGTAGATGGCCGCGGTCAGCCCGGCCGGTCCCGAGCCGATTATTACCAGCTGGTAATGGGCTTGCGGCTGTGTCGAAGCCGGTATCTCCGCGTTTTGTTCCAGGTCCATTTATTTTCTCCCTTGCGCCGGCAGCCCGGCTTTCTTCATGAATTTGCGCACCAGGTTCATGGAAAGGCCGACGACGGTGTCGAAGCGGCCCTCTATCTTTTCCACGAAGGCATCGTCGGTGTCCTGCACGGCGTAGGCGCCGGCCTTGTCCAGGTGCCTGGAAGACATTTCCTTCAGCTCTTTGGCCGTCAGCCTGCGGGCCTTGCAGCGCGAGAGCTCCGAGCCGGCCAGGAAGACTCCTTTAGTCAGCCAGATCAGCGCTACGCCGGTATGGACCGCCTGCCAGGAACCGTTCTGCAGGCGCAGCAGCCGCAGCGCGTCCCTGTGGGATTCCGGTTTGCCCAGCACTTCCCCCTTGCAGTATACCAGGGTGTCCGAGCCCAGGACCGGGGAGGCGGGATGTTCCAGCGCCACGCTCAGGGCTTTTTTATAGGCCAGTTCCCGCACTATCAGCGCCGGGCGCCGGTAGGAGGAGGTCTCGTCGATATGGCTGGGTATCACCCTGTGTTTTATTCCCGCCGCTTTCAGGAGTTTCACGCGCCTTGGGGATCTTGAGGCCAGGATAAGCATATTCGGGCCGGGCGGCCGGGGACCGCGCGGGGGTTATTTGACCAGCTGTTTGTAAACGACGGCGGCCAGGAAGATGCCGGCTATGCTGGAGATGTTGAACTTAAAGACCAGGCCCGCTGTTATCTCCACCAGGTTAAGGTCGATAGTGGTGGGATGGAGCCCTGTGTTCACGCCGGTGTTGAGCAGCGTGTGGAGATGGCCGGCCGGGAACCAGATATTGAGGAGCTTGCCTATGAACAAGCCGAGCAGGGAGCCCACTACCACCACCACCATGAGATGAAGCGCGTTCTTCATATAAGTTTCTTTTCGTGTTTTTTGTCGGCGGGGAGATTGGTGGTAAAGATCGTGTTGGCGCCCAGCCAGTCCAGGTATTCTTTGGAGGCGGAGTCTATGCCGAGGAAGATGGTTTCCGGCACGGCGTAGGGATGATGCTGTTTGACGAATTGTAGCACGTCCGCCCTCAGGTTGCGGCGGGTCTTTATTATAAGCAGTATCTCATGCGACGTTTCAATGCTGT
>PEXO01000200.1:14778-19424 GCA_002779045.1 Elusimicrobia bacterium CG08_land_8_20_14_0_20_59_10
CAGTAGGAGGATTCGAGGCCCGGGACCGCCGAAATGCAGGCGGCCAGGCGCTCTTTCAGAAGCCCCTGGGTTATGGTGTCGGCCGTTTTCTTGTCTCCGACGGTAACAAAACAGATGTCGTATGGTGTGGACATAGCTCAATATTATAAATAGCCGGCTTAGAAAGTCAATGCTTGCGCAGGCGCCGCTAAAAGCACAAGGCTATGCCAGTGCCGTAGCAGGGCCTCTGGCCATCAAACGGCCGGTGTGCATCAGGCGGCCAATGCGCCGGCTATTGCGCCTCCAGCCCGGGGAGTCCGCAGGTGGAAAATTCCCCGCGCGCCCTGTCCAGCGCTTCCCTGTTCCTTCGCCGCCAGGCTTCGTCCGCGGACGCCTCCCTGCGGTAGATCTTCCCGAAAGCGGAGAAGATAGCCTTCTGGTCGTCGTAGAAGGTGCGCTGGTAGCGGTAGGTCTCGTACACGGGCAGAGCGCGTACCCTGGCGTCGTTCTTCATGGCTTCGCTTATGGGCATGGAACCCCTGCGCACCCGCTGCATATCCCGGTCATAAAGCAGCTGGTGGAAATTATCGTTGTCCATGGATTTCCGTATCTTCTCCAGCCAGATCCGCTGGTTCTCCAGGGTTTCCAGCGGGCGCTGGCAGTCTTCGTTCCGGGTCAGCGCCTCCCTGCGTGCCTGGGCCATGGCATATTTTGAACTCTCCATTATATAAGTGCAGAAGTCGGACCTTATCGCGGCGGCGGCATCCGCCTTCTTGAAATCTTTCTCCACCACGTTCACCTCCAGCGCCAGCCTGGCCTGGAAGAGGGCGGCCAGTTCCTCCTCCTCCGAAATTATCTCGCCCAGGCCGGTCTCGGTGTAAAGCCGGTAGATATAGGCCGCCCTTGCGGCCGCCAGCGCCAGTACCAGGTCCGAGCTCTTCATTTCCAGGGGGAGGAAGATGAGTCCTTTCTTCAACGCGAATTTATGGCACATCCCCGGGGTGTTGGAAAATTCGAAGCGCACCGGGTGCTTGTAAAGGTATTTCACAAGCTGTTTTCCCTGACTGGTGCCGCTGATTATGTCGAAAGCCCGCTCTATCGAGGGTTCGCTGGTGAGCGATATTTCCTTCCGGGTTCCGGCGCAGGCCGTCAGCAGGGCCAGGCAGGAAAAGAGGAGCAGGTTCTTTTTCATTTTCTCAGGAGACCTTTAAGGAGCTTCGCTCCTTTCTTTGCGGCCGGCCGCAGCACGGTCCTTATGGCCTTGCGTTTATATTATATAAAGTTATTTCCCTGGTCCCCCGGTCCGGGATTTCAAAGCCGCCCGTGAAAATGCTAGATTTTAATTCGTGAACGCGCTGATAGTGAACCTGAATCTCGCCGTGGACAAGACGGCCCTTATCCCCGAGCTGGAGAAAGGCCGCGTCTACCGTTTCCCCGGGGCTATTACCCTGCCGGGCGGCAAGGGCGTGAACGTGGCGCGCGCCCTGCGCGCCCTCGGCCTTGATTCGCCGCTGGCCGGTTTCGCCAGCGGGCACAACGGGCGGTGGATAACCGAATCCCTGGAAAAAGAGGGCTTCCGCCTGTTCGTGGAAAGGCATGAAAACGGAGAATCGCGGCTTTGTTATACCGTGGTGGACAAGCGCGGCCGCTCCATAGATATGAACGAGAACGGGCCCGCCGTACCCCGTGTGAACCAGGCGCGTTTTCTTAAATTATTCACGGAGATCATCCCGGGTTTCAGGGTGGCCGCTATCTGCGGCAGGGCCTCCACCGGCCTGAAGAAAGGGTTTTACTCTTCCCTTGTGAGGACGGCCGCGGCGCACGGCTGTTTCACCGTTTTCGATACCAGCGGGCCGGCGCTGCTGGAGGCGCTGGCTTCCGGCGCGGAAGGGATAAAGATAAACCGCTTCGAATTCGAGGAACTTTCCGGCCGCGCTTTCCGCCCGGCGCGCCTGGGGAAGTTCTTTCGGGAACATAAGGTTAAAGGCCTGAAAACTCTGATAGTTACCGACGGGCCGGCGCATACCTATGCCGTCTCGCCCTTCGGATTGTGGCGCATGACCCCGCCGCGCCTGGCGCGGCTTAAAAGCCCCACAGGCGCCGGGGATTCCTTTATGGCCGGTTTTCTTTATGGTTTTCTGAAGGGTTACAATTTTGAGCGCACGCTGAAGTTCGCGTCGGGCGCGGCGGCGTCGGATTGCCTCAGCCTGGGCGCGGGGCTTATAAACGGCGCGCAGGCGCTGGGGTTCGCGCAGAAGACGCGCGTGACCAGGCTGGGTTGAATACGATAAGGAGTGTTATGAAAAATTTAAATGAGATAGAAGAAATATTTGCGGCTGCCGGCGCCGAAAAACGCTCCAGCCTGAGCGAGCCCGAGGTGTACAGGGTGCTGGAGCTGGCGGGCCTGGCCGCGCCCAAACATGCGCTTTACCCGGCGAGCGGCTTTGACGCCGCGGCAGCCGCCGCGGACATCTGTTCGCGCCTGGGAGGAAACAAGGCGGTGCTCAAACTGGTCTCCTTTAAAACGCTGCACAAGACGGAATCCGGAGGGGTGAAGGTCATTGAAAGAACACCGGAGGCCGTGGAGGCAGCGCTGAAGACCATGGCCGGGAAATTCCCGGACGCGGAAGCATTTATGGCGGCGGAGTTCCTCCCCCATTCCCCTTTCGCGCTGGGAGAGGAACTGCTGCTGGGCGCGCGCTCCGACGACGCTTTCGGGCCCGTGCTCACGCTGGGGCCCGGCGGCACTAACGCCGAGGCGCTCACGCGCTCCCTGCGCCGCGGCCTGGCCCCGTCCGTGATCCCCGCCGACCTGGCCTTCAACAGCAATATCTGGGCGGCGTTCCTGGCCAAAAGCTGGATCTGGCAGTATGTTTCGGGCAAGGTGCGCGGCGGGCGCAGGCTGGTGAAGGACGGAGAAATGGTCAAATGGCTGGAGGGCTTCGCGCACCTTATGCGCAATTTCCGCGACGGCGGCCCGTCGCAGTGGGCGATAGAGGAATTTGAGGTCAATCCGCTGGCCGCGGCCGGGGGCCGCCTGACGGCCCTTGACGGCGTGCTGCGCCTGCGGCCGGCGCGCAAGGCCGCGCCGCGCGGCAAGCCTTCCCAGAAAGGCGTGAGCAGCCTCCTTCATACGCAAAGCGCCGCCGTGGTGGGCGTAAGTGAAAAGAAGATGAACATGGCCCGCATAATCCTCAACAATATAGTAAAGGCCGGTTTCCCCAGGGAGAAGGTCTATATTATTAAGGAAGGCGCGGCGGAAATAGACGGCGTGAAATGTTTTGCCTCCCCTTCCGCGCTTCCGGAAAAGATAGATATGTACGTGGTGGCGGTGCCGTCGCCGGAAGTGCCCCGCGTGCTTGCGGAGGCCGGCGATTCCGGCAAGGTAAACGGCGTGGTGCTGATCTCCGGCGGCATGGGCGAGAAGGCGGGCTCCGAGGAGATGGGCCGAACGGTGGTGCAGACGATACTGCGCGCCAGGGAGAAGAACCCGGATTTTGCGCTGAGCGGCGGCAATTCCATGGGCATCGTGCTCAACGGCGTGAAGATAAACACTTTCTTCATCCCGGAATACAAGCTGGAGCACCCTATAGGCGTGAATCCCTACAACGCTAAAACAGCGTTCGTCAGCCAGAGCGGGGCCTTCGTCATCTCGACTATAAGCAAGATGCCCTGGCTTAAGCCGGCCTACAGCATTACCGTGGGCAACCAGCAGGACGTGACCGTGCCTGACTACGTGGAGCGCCTGGCCGACGAGGACGACCTGAAGGTGATACTGGTCTATCTGGAGGGCTTCAAGCCCGGCGACGGCGCGGCGCTGGCCCGCGTGATAGCCAAAGCGCGCACGAACGGCAAGCAGGTGGTCCTTTACAAGGCGGGGCGCACCGCGGTGGGGCAGAAAGCGGTTATGGGGCATACTGCTTCCATAGCCGGGGATTATCTGGTTGCGCGGCTTATCATGGAGAACGCCGGTGCGCTGGTGGCCGAAACTTTTGATGATTTCAATGACCTGGCCGCCCTGGCCTGTTCCTTCGCGGGTCTGGAAATTAAGCATGGCAATACCTTCTTCATGAGCAATGCCGGCTTCGAGGCGGCGGGCATGGCCGATAGTATTGCCGGTCACATAAAGGCCGAACTGGACGCCGCCACCGCCGCGGAGATGGCGCGTACGCTGAAGGATTTTAAGCTGGATTCGATTGTGGATGCCAAGAACCCGCTTGATATTACGCCTATGGCTTCTGACGGGGCGATAGGCGGGGTAGTTAAGACGGCTTTGAGTTCCGATGAATTCTCCGGGGCCGTGGTGTCCATGATCCCTCTTACGCCGGCCATGAACACCCTGCCAAAGGGCGGCGCCTGGCCGGACGACCTGGACAAGTCTTTCCTTAAAGAGGCGGCGCAGGCCGCGCGCGGGGCGGGCAAGCCGCTCCTGTTCTGCGTGGCCTGCGGGCCTAAGTATGAGCCTTACTGCGCCTATGCGCAGGGCCTGGGCCTGCCCGTCTTCCGTTCGGCGGACCGTGCGGTGAAGATGTACGGGGCCTACCTAAACTACGTCCTGGGCCAACCGGCGTAAATAGTCTTGGTCTGCTTAGGAAGCGTAACGAAATAACTGAAGCATTTGGAGGCTCAGATTTGAGGCGGATGCGAGGCGCGACGAACGAGCATAC
>PEXO01000448.1 GCA_002779045.1 Elusimicrobia bacterium CG08_land_8_20_14_0_20_59_10
CCCATGGCCGAGACGAAGTCCAGCAACTGGGGCGGCGGCGGCTCCAAGGTTTTCCGCGTGGTGATAAACATAGACAGGCCCACGCCCAAGATGCGCGTAGGCATGAGCGCGGTGGTCACCGCCAACCTGCAGGCCAAGAAGAACGTGGTAAAAGCGCCGATAGAGGTGCTTTTCCAGGAAAGCCTCAACTATTACGTCTACCGGCAGAAGACCGGCTATAATGCCGAGAAGCTGCAGGTGTTCCCGGGGCTCCGTTCCGAGTCCGACGTGGAGCTGGCCGGAGGCGCCGTCCAGCCCGGAGACAAACTGTTCACCGCCGTGCCGGAGACCCTGAAGTGAGCATACTCTGCTCGGACCTGGCCAAGGTCTATGAGGGCGGCAAGACCGGCTGGCCGGCCCTGCGCGGCGTCTCATTTGAGATAAAGTCCGGGGAGTTCGTGGCCGTCACCGGGCCTTCCGGCTGCGGCAAATCCACCCTGCTTAACATCATAGGCCTGTTGGACGAGCCCAGCGGCGGCAGGTACGAGTTCAACGGCCGCGATATCGTGTCCATGTCCGACCAGGAGCGTTCGCAGGCGCGGCTGGAAAAGATAGGTTTCGTCTTCCAGGCCTTCCACCTGCTCAACCGGCTCTCCGCCCTGGAGAATGTCTGCCTGCCTATGCTCTACGCGGGCATGGATTCACACGAAATGAAGACCCGCGCCGCCTCGCTGCTACACAAGGTGGGGCTTAAAGGCAAGGAGCGCAAAACCCCCCTGGAACTTTCCGGCGGAGAGCGCCAGCGCGTGGCCATAGCGCGCGCTCTGGCCAACGCCCCCGAGCTGATCCTGGCCGACGAACCCACCGGCAACCTTGATACCGTCTCCAGCCGCGAGATAGTGGACATGCTTTTCGCCCTGAACGCGGAGGGCCTGACCGTGGTGATGGTGACCCATGACAAGGAGATAGCGGCCCGCGCCGGCCGCAACATTAAGCTGCGCGACGGGAGGCTGGAACCGTGAGAGCGCTTGTTAACGCTTTGAAGACGGGTTTCTCCGAGATCTGGGCGCATAAGATGCGTTCCGTGCTGAGCTTCCTCGCCATAGCGGCGGGTTCCGTCGTGTTCATAGACGCCTTTTCAGCCATCTTCTCCACTTATGCGCGCCTGGAAGAGCAGAAAACCGTTTCCGGCATGGCCAGGCTTAAGATCACGCAGAATTACAGCCAGACCTATTCTTCGCCCGACGACTACGTTCCGCCGCCGGTAATAACCTACGACGATGTTCTTAAGCTGCGCGAGAAAATGCCTGATTTCTACATGATCTCGCCGGAGGTGAAGGACTGGCACAATGTGCTGGAGTATGACGGGCGGCGCATGGTCACCAATATCACCGGCGTTTCCCACGAGTGGGTAAAGCGCGATTTCGTCTACAAGCTTAAAGGGCGCTTCATCGACCGCCACGATATGGACCACAAGCTCAGGGTCTGCGTTATGGTCAGGAAAAGCGCCCCGCCGCCCACCAATATCTTTTTCAAGAGCATGATGAAGAAATGGAATTTTACCAGCGGGTTCGACACGCTCATAGAGCATAATGACCTCCTGGGCAAGAAGGTCAAGCTGGACGACTTCACTTTTACCGTCATCGGCGTGCTGGAGGAACTGCCGTTCTCCAGGCGGCCCAATCCTATACTCGGTTCCTCGCAGGATTACAAGGTGCTTGCGCCCGTGACCACCCTGGCGCATTATAATATCATCGGTTCATACCAGTCCCTCGACGTCAAGGTGGATACCGGCGACGAGCGCGGCTTTGACGAGGCTCAGCGCAAGATAAGGAACTTCCTCAAGATACGCTTCGGGGACGACGAATACTTCGTTCTGGAGAACCAGCTGGAGCTCATCAAGGAGCGCATAGGGGACAGCATAAAATCCTCGCTGGTCACCATCTCCCTGGGGATGCTCGCCTTCCTGGCCGGCGGTATAGGAATAATGAACGTGACCCTGGCCACCGTCTTCGCGCGCACCAGGGAGATAGGCATACGGCGCGCCATAGGGGCCGGCCGCGGCGATATCATGCTGCAGTTCATAGTGGAAGCCGTTATGCTGGGGCTGATAGGCGGCGTGCTGGGCTCGGCCGTCGGTTATTTATGGGGGATACCGGTCAAGGTGATGATAGGCATGGACCCCAGCCACATAAAACCGTGGATGCCCCTGGTCTCGGTCTTTATCGCGGTGCTGACGGCTTTCGTATTCGCCATTTATCCCGCCTGGGTGGCGGCGGGCCTGAAACCGGCCGACGCCTTAAGGGCTGAGTAAACCTTTAGTCCGTTATGAAATGAAGGCGGCCGGGACAGGCCCGGCCGCCTTCGCTCCTGCTTCCCTGGCCGTCAGGTTTCAACTTCGAACTCTTCCTTGCCCGCGCCGCAAACCGGGCATACCCAGGCCTCCGGCAGCTTGTCGAAGGCGGTTCCCGGAGGAACATTATTGTCGGGGTCGCCCACCGCGGGGTCATACACATAACCGCAGAGCTTGCATACGTATTTTTTCATCCGTTTCTCCTTAAGCTTTCCAGAGCCCGTGCAGGTTGCAGTATTCGCGGGCCTCTAGCGTCCTGGGCTCGAAGCATAGACAGAACGTCGCTTCCGGCGCGGCGCCCGGTTTCAGGTACTGCCTGAAGAGCTTCCCGTCCGCCACAAGTTCTATCCACTCTATGAAGTGTTTCTCTTCCATGGGGTGCGGTACGGAGCCCACTTTTACCTTAATCCCCTTATCGGTCTTCTCTATTACCGGCACATGCTTTTCCTTCGCCCCGTCGGTGGTGTTCTCGAAGAGCTGCCGCATATCTGCGCCGCAGCAGGCCAGTGCTCCGGGGCCCCCGTGCAGCACTTCCACTATATTGCCGCAGGCATCGCATTTGTAAACTTCCCTTTTTTCAGCCATTGTTTTTCTCCCTGCCCCCGCTGCATATCAGATCAGCGCTTTCAGCGCGGTTAGAACCTCGTTGTAATCGGGTTCCTTGGCCACTTCGGGGACCAGCTGGACGTATTTTACCAGGCCGTCCCTGTCCACTATGAAGACCGCGCGGGCCAGCAGGCGCAGTTCTTTTATGAGCACACCCCAGCTTTTGCCGAAATCGGCTTTCTGGTAGTCGGAAAAGGTCCGCAGGGCCTTCACGCCGGCAGCCCCGCACCAGCGCTTCTGCGCGAAAGGCAGGTCCATGCTGATGGTAAGCATGCCTATGTCGGGGCCCAGGGCTTCGGCTTCCGTGTTGAAGCGGCGGGTCTGCAGGCCGCAGACCGGTGTGTCCAGGGAAGGCACCGAGTTTATCACCGTCACCTTGCCTTTGTAGCTGCGGGAGAACTTCATGGGCAGCATATCGTTGTCGGTTACCTTGAAATCGGGGGCCGGCATCCCTACCTTTATCTCCTCTCCAACCAGCGTCATCGGCCTGCCCTGCATGGTTACGGTGCGCTTGACTATTCCCTTAACCGTTTCTTCGTTAGTATTATTCTCGTCCATATATCCGCCTTTTGTCCGCGTTACCAGTTTTCGGAGAGCAGTTCGAAATAAGCCGCGGGATGCGCGCAGGCCGGGCAGACATCCGGGGCGGAGTCCCCTTCGTGGTTGTAGCCGCAGTTGAGGCAGCGCCATACCACTTTTTTATCTTTCTTGAAAACCTTTCCTTCCTGCAGGTTCTTGAGAAAGCCGCGGTAGCGGCTCTCATGGTATTTTTCCGCCACGGAAACGGCTTCAAAAACCTTTGCCACCGCTTCGAAACCTTCTTCCCGCGCTATTTTAGCGAATTCGGGGTACATTGAGCCCCATTCATGGTTTTCGCCTTCGGCGGAGGCTTTAAGATTGGCCTTGGTGTCGCCTATTGTTCCGGCCGGGAAAGCGGCGGTAATCGCGATATCCCCGCCTTCGAGGAACTTGAAGAAACGTTTGGCATGCTCCTTCTCCTGGTTTGCGGTCTCTTCGAAGGCCAGGCTTATCTGCATATAGCCTTCCTTCTTCGCCGCGCCGGCGAAATAATTGTAGCGGTTGCGCGCCTGTGATTCTCCCGCGAAAGAGAGAAGCAGGTTCTTTTCCGTTTTCGAGCCTTTCATTTGCATGTGGTTCTCCTTAATTGTCCCGACCTTAGAATTCTATGAAAAATCGCCCCCGCGCGCCACGTTTTTCATGTTATTGCCGCGTATGCCGGCGCGGGTCAGGGCGAAATCGTATTTGACCGGGTCGGAGGGGGAGAGCTTCCTGAAGAAGGTGGTTATTTCCGCGGCCGTCCTCATGGAAGTGTCCTTGCGCTGCGTCATGCCGAGGCTCATGGCGACCCGGCGCATATGGGTGTCCAGCGGTATTATCAGCTTTGAGGGGGAGATGCCTTTCCAGACTCCGGGGTCCACGGCGTCGCTGCGCACCATCCAGCGCAGGTAGAGGTTCATGCGCTTGAAAGAGCTCTTCAGCGCCGTGCAGGGGGTGAGCGAAGGGGCGCAGCCCGCCGAGTTGAAGGCGTCTATAAAATTGTAGAGGGCGGCTTCCACGGTTGTATCCGCGGTGTCGGAGCCTTTAAGGAAAAGAGCCTCTAATGAGCCGTACTTCTCAAGCGCCCGTTTGATATTGTGCAGGAAGAGCGCCATTTCCGAGGCGGGCGTAAAGCGGTGTCTGAACCCGAGCATGGCCTTGTTGATGGCGCCGGGCGCGGAACTTTTCAGCCAGGCGGACGGGGAGGGCCCCATCGGGGAAAGGACTTTTTCCACGCTCCTGAGTATCTGCGTCACATTGCCGTAAGCCAGGCAGGCGGCAATGATGCCCGCCGTTTCCCTGTCAGCGCGAGCCTTGTAGCGCCATACGAACTCCAGCGGGTCCGGGTGTATGAACTCCGGCCGGTTCATCTCCCGGTATATCTTTTCGAAATATTCCCTGTCGGGTTCCATATGCGCGCCCAGCCGGCCTTCGGGTGAAGGCCGGCTGGCGTGGCCCTATTATGCGGCCCTGGCGCCAAGTATGGCTTCCAGGTCTGCGGCCGGGGTGGTCACCGGCATTATGTTGAACTTTTCTATCAGCACCTTCAGCACTGCGGGAGTGACGAAGGCGGGCAGCGTGGGACCCAGGCGTATGTTCTTTACGCCCAGGGACAGCAGCGTCAGCAGGATGCAGACCGCCTTCTGCTCGTACCAGCTCAGGATCATTGACAGGGGGAGTTCGTTGACGCCCACGTTGAAGGCCTTGGACAGCGCCAGCGCCACCTGTATGGCGGAGTAGGCGTCGTTGCACTGGCCCATATCCAGCAGGCGCGGTATGCCGCCTATGTCGCCGAATTCCAGTTTATTGAAGCGGAACTTGCCGCAGGCCAGCGTCAGGATCACGGTGTCCTTCGGCGTCTTCTCGGCTAATTCAGTGTAATAGTTGCGGCCGGGCTTGGCGCCGTCGCAGCCGCCGATGAGGAAGAAGTGCTTTATTTGCCCGGCCTTAACCGCATCTATCACCTTGCCGGCCACGCCCATCACTGTGTTGTGGCCGAAGCCCACCAGGATGGTTTTCGGGCCGCCGTCACGTTCGAAGCCGGGAGCTTTGAGCGCGGCTTCCACGGCCGGGCCGAAGTTGCCGTTCGAGAGGTGCGCCACACCGGGCCACTCTACCAGTCCGGTGGTGAAGATGCGGTCTTTGTAGCCGTCCAGAGGTTTCTGTATGCAGTTGGTGGTCATCACTACGGAACCCGGGAAGGCGTTGAATTCCTTCTGCTGGTCCTGCCAGGCTCCGCCGTAGTTGCCGGCCAGGTGCTTGTACTTCTTCAGCCCTGGATAGCCGTGCGCGGGCAGCATTTCCCCGTGGGTATAGACATTCACGTCTTTCCCGTCGGTCTGCTTCAGGATATTCTCCAGGTCTTTAAGGTCGTGGCCGGAAACCAGCAGGGCCTTGCCCTTTACGGGGTTAATACGCACGGGAGTGGGTACCGGGTGGCCGTAGGCTTCCGTGTTGGCTTTGTCCAGCAGCTCCATAACGCGCAGGTTAACTTCGCCGCATTTCATATTGTAGCCGACAAGTTCGTCCACGGTGGGGTCGGTCTTTGTAAGGAAATCCAGCGCTTCGTGCATGAAGGCATAGACTTTCTCGTCCTCAACTCCCAGTATCCGCGCGTGATCCGCGTAGGCTGCCATGCCTTTCAGGCCATAGGTCAGCAGTTCCTGCAGGCCGGCGGCATCGTCGCCCAAGGCGTTCTTGCGGACGGCTATGCCTTTTTCGCCGGCCTCGGCGAGAAGGGCGGCGTGACCGGCGGGGGGGACCCAGGCGGCGGGGCCGGCAAGCGTTTCAGCGGTTCCGGCAAGCGCGCGGGCCGTCTCCTTTATGAGCTGGCCTTTCCTTATCAGCTGCCCGATCTTCCCGGCGTCGAAATTCACGTTGGTGACCGTAGTGAACAGCGCCTCGGTTACGAAGACGTCTATGTCGCGGTCGCGCCTGCCTGCCTTGGCGGCGCGGTGCGCGTACATGCTTATCCCCTTGGCCTGCCAGAGCAGCAGGTCCTGCATCTTCGCCGTTTCCGGGTCCTTCCCGCAGACTCCCCGGACCGTGCAGCCCGTCCCTTTCGCCGTCTGCTCGCACTGGTAACAGAACATATCGTTCTCCATATTTATAAGCTCCTTAATTTAAGTGTCATCTGCCAAGTCTGGAAATCCCGGTATTCAATATTTTTTCAAAACGCCTGTTGGTCTCCTTCAGGAAATCGCTGAAAACGCAGGTCGTGTAGCCGCAGACCTTATGTTTGAGCAGGCAGGTCCTTACGGAGGGCGGACCGTCTATCGCGCTTATGAAATCCCTTACCCTGGCCTTCCGGCCCGCGGGGGACAGCATGAAGCCGCCTTTCGGGCCGCGCTCCGGCTTCAGCAGCCCCGCCTTCGTCAGCTGCTGCAGGACCTTTGAAAGGTGGTTGTAGGAAATGTTCAGTCTTGCGGCTATTTCCGCGGCGGTGTCCGGCGGGCCGTCTTTATCCGTGCCGTGCGCGCGGGCCAGGTAGTCGGCTGTGTGCAGCGCTATTACGGCCGCGTCGGAGATCCTCAGTAAGGTCTGCATCGGTTCGCCATCCTTTTGGTAATCTGGTATTAGTATACCAATATACTGCGCGGCTGTCAAGGGCGGGGACCCGCTTCTTTTATCCGGGGTGGCGTTCGCCGGTTCAGGCGCGGAATTCCGGGAGGTAGATGCTGAACAGGGCTCCGCCCCCGGGCTTGTTGGAGGCGAAGACATAGCCGCGGGCCTGCGCCACGGCGCCGTACACGGTGGAAAGGCCGAGGCCCGTGCCCTTGCCTTTGGGCTTGGTGGTGAAGAAAGGTTCAAAGATCTTCGGCAGCGTGCCGGCCGGTATTCCCGGGCCGGAGTCGGAGATCTCCAGCAGCGCATAGCGGGTCCGCGGCATAGAGGAGGGGAGGCCGTCGGGACCTGAATTCCGGGTGGCTATGGTGATGGAGCCCGAGCCGGACATGGCGTCCTTGGCGTTGATCGCTATGTTCATGACCGCCTGCTTGAGCTGTTCGGGGTCCGCCTTCACGCTGGGCAGGTCGGCCGCCAGGTCGTATTTTACTTTAACCATTTTTCCCAGCAGCCCTTCCAGCAGCACTCCCACTTCCTTCACCGGCGTGTTGAGGTTAAGCGTAACGGGCGCCGAATCCTGCTTGCGGGTGAAGGCCATGAGTTGTTTGATCAGGGTCGCGTGCTCTTTGGAGGAACGCAGTATCTCGCCGGTGAGCTTGGCGCCCACGGTTCCCGCGGGGATATCCTCGGATATCAGCTCCATGGAGCCGATAATAACGGTGAGCAGGTTATTGAAATCGTGCGCTATCTGCCCGGCCAGCAGGCCGAGGGATTCCATCTTCTGATTCTGGTTAAGCTGGGCTTCCAGTTCCACTTCCTTTGTTATGTCGTGGCGCATGGTCAGAAAATATTTTATAACGCCTTTGTCGTCCTTGATCGGGCAGATGCGGATCTCCTCGTTGTAGAGCGAGCCGTCCTTCCTGCGGTTGACAACCCTGCCGGTCCAGCGTTTGCCCGCCTTTATGGTTTTCCACATCTCGGCGTAAAACTCCGCGGGATGTTCCCCGCTCTTGAGTATGTTGGGCTTTTGCTTCAGAAGTTCGTCGCTGGAATAACCGGTCAGTTTCTCAAAGGCGGGGTTTACGTAAAGGATTATGCCTTCCGGGTCGGTCAGGAAAAAACTTTCCTGGATCTGTTCTATGGATTCCAGCAGCATGTTGCAGATTCCCGGCGTAATTTCCATGACTGCTATTGTACAAAATAGGGCCGCCGCCGCAGGCGGTCAGTTCACCGGGGAATTTGTGCGGGCGGTTTTAAATTCATAGAATTACCGGAACGGCTTAAACTCTCGGACAAGAGGTGCGTATGCTTAAAGCGGCCATCGTCATGGGGAGCGATTCGGACCTGGGAGTACTGTCTGCGGCCGCCAAAACCCTCGAGCTGTTCTCGGTTCCCTTCACAATAAAAATACTTTCCGCGCACCGCACAACGGACGCCGCGCTTTCTTTCGCCGCCTCGGCTGAAAAGAACGGCTTCGGGGTGATAATCGCCGGTGCCGGCGGGGCCGCGCATCTGCCCGGCGTGCTGGCCGCCGCCACAACGCTGCCGGTGATAGGCGTGCCGGTGAACGCTACCCCGCTTAACGGCATGGACGCCCTGCTGTCCATTGTGCAGATGCCGGCGGGTATCCCGGTGGCCACGGTGGGCGTTAATAGCGCGAAGAATGCCGCGCTGCTGGCGGTGCAGATGCTCTCCCTGGCGCAGGAGCCGCTCAGGGCCAAGCTGAAGGAATACCGCGAGAAGCTGAAACAAGAAGTTCTAGCCAAGACGGATAAACTTGAAAAACTCGGGTATGAGAAGTATCTGGAAGAGATGAAATGACCAAAGTATAGCCCGCATCAAAAGGAGACGCGCATGGCCCAACTGAAGTTGATACATAAGGGTAAAGTCAGGGATCTGTACGCGGCGGGGGAGAAGTATCTTCTTATAGTTTCATCCGACAGGATATCGGCTTTCGATTTTATACTGCCCACACCCATAACCGGCAAGGGCGCCATCCTCAATAAGATCAGTTCCTTCTGGTTCTCCAGGACGGGGCACATAATAAAAAATCACCTGGCGGCCGCAGAAACAGCGGATATAAAAGCAGGGCTTTCCGGGTATGATACTTCCGGCCTCGACTGGGCCTCCCTGGACGGCAGGGCGGTGCTGGCCCACCGGACCAGGCGGATTGATTTCGAGTGCATAGTGCGCGGCTATATCACCGGCTCCGGCTGGAAGGAATATCTCAAGCAGGGCAGTGTCTGCGGCATAAAGCTGCCCCCGGGGCTTAAGCAAGCGCAGGAACTCCCGGAACCGGTCTTTACCCCCACCAGCAAGGCCGACCAGGGCCACGATGAGAACGTTACCTTCGGGGAGATGGCCGCCGCGCTGCCCCCGGGTCTGGCTGAGCGGATAAAGGAAAAGAGTCTTGCCCTTTACGGTTTCGCCGCGGAGTACCTGAAGCGGCGCGGCATCCTGCTGGCCGACACCAAGTTCGAATTCGGTCTGCTGGACGGTGAACTGCTGCTGATAGACGAGGCGCTGACGCCGGATTCTTCCCGTTTCTGGGATGCGGCGCGCTACAAGGCGGGGACCAGCCCGGAAAGCTACGACAAGCAGTATGTCCGCGACTGGCTGGAGGGGAGCGGCTGGGACAAGAAGTCACCGCCGCCCGAGCTGCCCGCCGAGGTCGTGCGTGGCGCCATTAACAAATACGAGGAAGCTCTGAAGAAGATAACGGCAGAGTGAGTAATGATAATCGAGATCTGGACCAAAAAAAAGTATTCCGCCAATGAAGAGACAGCGTTCCTGGGCAGGCTGGGCCGCGCTGGTCTTAAGGCGGGGGCGGCCCGGCTTTCACGGCTGTACCGGGTGGACTCGGCCCTCGGCCGCGCCGAGGTTGAAAAGCTCGCTTCAGGCCTGCTCGCCGATCCCATAACCGAGAATTATTCGCTGGTGCCGGGTAAGACCGGGTTCGGAGGCGGCTGGCGCGTGGAGGTCTGGCTGAAGGATTCGGTGACGGATGTCGTCGGGGAAAGCGTTAAGGAAGCCATTACGGGCGTGCTCGGCAAAGATCCAGGCGCCGTCAGGTTCGGGCACGCGTATTATGTGGCCTGCGATTCGGCAGTTAAGCTCAAGCACGCGGTCTCGAAGACACTTGTCAACGAAATAGTGAACAAATTCGGGATTGAAAAAATATAAACCTATGTCTCCAACGCTTTTGAACTTCACCGGCCTGGGCGAAAAAGAGCTTGCGGAACTGGACGCGGCCTGCGGCTGGTCGCTGAACATCCCCGAGCTGAAAGAAGTGCAGCGCTATTTCAAAAAGGCGGGGAGGCAGCCTGCCCGCGGCGAGCTGGAGACCATCGCCCAGACGTGGTCCGAGCACTGCAAGCACAAAACCTTCTCCGGCCCTGTATCGTTCCTCAACGGAAAAAAAACAAGGAAATACAGGAACCTCTTCAAGGAAACGATAGTAAAAGCCACCAGGACCCTTAATAAAAAATGGTGCCTGTCCGTGTTCACGGACAATGCCGGCATAGTGGAGTTCGGCAGCGGCGGCAAATGGGGCCTGGCCTTCAAGGCGGAGACCCATAACCATCCCTGCGCCGTGGAGCCCTACGGAGGCGCCGAGACCGGTGTGGGCGGCGTGATTCGCGATATCCTGGGCGTGGGCCTGGGCGCCAAGCCCGTGCTCAATACCGATAATTTCTGTTTCGGGCGCCTGGACGATAAAAGAGAGCTGCCCAGGAATTCCCATCCGCCGGAACGCATCATGCGAGGCGTGGTGGAGGGCGTGCGCGACTACGGCAACAGGATAGGCATCCCCACGGCTTCCGGCGGCATCTATTTCGACGACGGCTACCTGCTCAACCCGCTGGTCTATGTGGGCTGCGCCGGGCTGATCCCGACGGATAAGATAGAGAAAAAAGTGCACCCCGGTGACCGGATAGTCTCCATAGGCGGCCGCACCGGGCGCGACGGTATACACGGCGCCACCTTCTCCTCGGCCAATATAGACGAGGAGACCTCCGCCTCCGCGGTGCAGATAGGCCATGCCGTAAACGAGAAGAAGGCGCTGGACGCGCTGATGCGCGCGCGCGACCAGGGCCTGTATAACGCCGTCACGGACTGCGGCGCGGGCGGTTTTTCGTCGGCCATTGGGGAACTCGGATCGAAAACAGGTGCGCGGGTGCGCCTGGAGCGGGCGCTGCTCAAGGATACCCGCATAGAACCGTGGGAGATCTGGGTCTCGGAGTCGCAGGAGCGGATGATACTCTCCGTGCCTAAGGCCAAACTGAAGCGGCTTGAGGCCGTTCTGAAATCCGAGAGCTGCGAGTACTGCGTGCTGGGCGAGTTCCCCGGAGACGGCAGGCTCGTGGTCACGCACGGGAAGGAAAAGGTCGTGGACCTGCCCATGTCCTTCCTGCACGGCGGCGTGCCTAATTTTGAAAAGCCGGCCGTCCGCCGTAAGGTAAGGATCTCCTCCGGGCCGCCCGCCGCGCATGCCGGATACGGCCTGATACTTAAGGAACTGCTCGCCCATCCCAATGTCTGTTCGCGCCACTCCGTTATAACGCAGTACGACCACGAAGTGCAGGGCGGCACCGCCATAAAACCGCTGCAGGGCCGGTACGGGGACGGCCCCGGCGACGCCACGGTTATCTGCCCCCGGGCGGCCACGCTGGACCAGGACGACTATGCCGGCTTCGCCGTTACTCACGGCTTCGGCCCGGGCGTGGGAAAGATAGACCCCTACCAGATGGCCCTCCATTCCGTGGACGAGGCCGTCCGCAACCTCCTCTGCGTAGGCGCGGAAGTATCGCGCACGGCCATCCTGGACAATTTCTGCGCGGCCAGTCCGCGCGACCCCGAAGTGATGGGCGACCTGGTGCTGGCGGCCGAGGGCTGCCACGACGCGGCCATGGCTTACGGCGCGCCGTTCATCTCCGGCAAAGACAGCTTCTATAACCAGGCTAAAGACGCCGACGGCAGGGAGTACCCCATCCCCATCTCCCTGCTTATCTCCGCCACGGCCCCGGTGCCGGATGTGCGAAAAGCCCTGACGATGAATTTCAAGGAGCCCGGCAACGCGCTGTACCTGGCCGGGCTGTCCCGGCGGGGAATGGGCGGTTCCGTATATAACGACATGTCCTTTTCCGGCAATAACCTTGTGAGCCCGCTGGATATGAAGGCCGCTGTAAAACTTTACGCCGCGCTCCTGAAGGCCATGCGGGCCGGCTGCGTGGCCGCCGCGCACGACGTTTCCCAGGGCGGCCTGGGGGTCACGCTGGCCGAAATGGCCTTTGCCGGCGGCTTCGGCGCCAGGCTTGACCTGGCCGGCGCCGCCGCGGAAAAAGGACTGACCCGGCTTGAACTGCTTTTCGGGGAAAGCCCCGCCCGGCTCGTGCTCGAGGTGATAAAAGAGAAGGAAACTGAATTTCTCCGTCTGGTAAAAGGGCTGCCCGTGACAGAGATCGGTTATGTCTCCGAGGACCCCGTCCTGGACGCGGCCTTCGGCCCCGAGCGGCTTTTTTGCGAAGACATAAACGCGCTGAAAGACCGCTGGAAGAGAGAGCTGTTATGAAAAAACCGAAAGCGATGATCCTGCGCGGTACCGCCACTAATTGCGATATCGAGACCTTCAACTCCTTTAAATACGTCGGGGCGGCGCCGGAACTGGTGCATATCAACCAACTGCTGGCCGGAGAGCGCAGGGTGCTGGACTACGACATAATGGCTTTTCCTGGCGGCTTTTCCTACGGTGACGACATCTCCGCCGGCAAGATTTACGCCGTGAAGATGCGCGCCCTGGCGGCCGATTTTGAGGCCTTCGTGAGGGACAAGCGGCCCGTCATCGGCATCTGCAATGGTTTCCAGATACTTGTGAAGACCGGCCTGCTGCCGGAGAACAAGGCCAATGCTCAGGTCTCCACTCTCTATACCAATGACTGCGGCCATTTTCTGGCTAAATGGGTGAAGGTGAAGATAAACAAGAAGAGCCCCTGCATTTTCACGAAGGGGCTGCCCGACGAGATAGACCTGCCTATCGCGCACGGCGAGGGGAAGTTCATCGTGGAGGACGCGAAGGTCATGCGCTCGCTGATAAAACGCGACCTGCACGCCATGACCTATTCGGATAACCCCAACGGCTCCATGCTGGACATCGCGGGGATAACGAACCCGGCCGGCACCTGCTTTGGCCTGATGCCGCACCCGGAGCGCAACTTCTTCGCCTGGCAGAACCCGGACAGGCCGGCGGCCGCCCGCGAGGCTTTAGCGGCGGGCTGCCAGTTCTTCAGGAACGCGGTAGAGTACGCGGTATAAGGGAAAGCCCTAAGGAAATATTATGTGCGGAATCTTCGGGGTGACCGACTGTAAGGATGCTTCAAAACTGGCCTATGTGGGGCTTTTTACACTGCAGCACCGCGGGCAGGAATCGGCCGGGATAGTCTCCGACCACGACGGGAAGCTGAAGCCGTACGCCGATATGGGCCTGGTGAGCGAGATCTTCACTAATGAGGTGCTGGACGAACTTAAAGGCCGCAGCGCTATAGGCCATATCCGCTATTCCACAAAGGGTTCCAGCCATCTTAAGAACGCGCAGCCGCTGGTGCTGGACTCCTGCCTGGGCCAGGTGGCGGTGGCGCATAACGGCAATATCACCAACGCCGACCGCCTTAAAAGCGAACTGCAGCGCGGCGGGTCCATCTTCCAGTCCACCAGCGATACCGAGGTGATCCTGCACCTGGCCGCGAAGTACCGCGGCAGGAACCTGGAGGATACGCTGGCAAAGAACCTGCCCAGGCTTTCCGGCGCATACGCCTTTCTTTTTATGGCTCCCGGCAAGGTCATAGGCGCCCGCGATCCGCATGGCTACAGGCCGCTGGTGCTGGGTAAAAAAGGGAAGTCCTTTATACTCGCGTCCGAGACCTGTGCTATAGACGTGGCAGGCGGCCGCGCCCTGTGCGAGGTGGAACCCGGTGAGATGGTGGTGCTGGAGAAAGGAAAGGTTTCTTTCAGGCGCTTCGCGCCGGCGCGGAAATTCACCCGCTGCGTCTTCGAGCAGGTCTATTTTGCCAGGCCGGATTCCGAGGTGGCGGGCCGCTCCGTGCAGACCGCCCGCTATGAGATAGGCGCGCAGCTGGCTAAGGAGCTCAAACACGTAAAGGCCGACATAGTCTCCGGGGTACCGGATTCCGGCACCATCTATGCGCTTGGTTTCTCCAAGGAATCCTGGATACCGTACCAGACCGTGTTCATGCGCAACCATTATACGGGCCGTTCCTTTATACAGCCGGACCAGCGCCTGCGGGAATTCATCGCGCACCTGAAGCTGGCCCCGATAAGGGACGTGATAAAGGGCAAGACGATAATACTGGTGGACGACTCGCTGGTGAGGGGAACCACTTCGCGCGAGATAGTGAAAAGTCTCCGGCGCTCCGGAGCGAAAAAGATAATAATGGCCATTGCTTCTCCGCCCATAATCTCCCCGTGCTATTTCGGGATAGACACCCCGGATAAGAGCGAGCTTATCGCCGATAAAATGAGCCTGGACAGGATAAGGCGGTTCATCGGCGCGGATGAACTGCATTACCTGAGCCTGGAAAGCCTGGTCGCCGCCTGCGGCGACCGCCGGGACAGGAATTTCTGCGTTTCCTGCTTTACGGGCAGATACATGGAGGCATTGTGAACGTATTGCTGATCGGTTCCGGCGGGCGCGAGCATGCGCTTGCCTGGAAATTAGCGCAAAGCCCGGAGCTCGGGCAGCTTTATGCTGTTCCCGGTTCGGCGGCCATCTCGGAGCTGGCCGGCTGTCCCGGTTTGGAACAGGACGATTTCGACGGGATATGCGCCTTCTGCGCCCAGAAGGACATCGGCCTGGTGGTAGTGGGCCCGGAGGCGCCGCTGGCCAAAGGGCTGGCGGACCGGCTTACCGCTGGGAACATCAAGGTGTTCGGTCCGTCGCAGAGGGGGGCCATGCTCGAGGCCTCCAAGCAGTTCGCCAAAGAGTTCATGAACAAGCATTCCATTCCCACGGCCGCCTTTACCGTGCTTTATTCCGCGGAGTTCGCGCGCGAGAAGATAAAGGCCAATAAAAAATATCCCGTGGTGATAAAAGCCGACGGGCTGGCCGCCGGCAAAGGAGTGCGCATCTGCCGGGACGAGGCCGAGGCGCTCGCCGCCGTTTCCGATTTCATGGTGGACAGGATCTTCGGCTTCTCGGGTTCCAAGGTGGTACTGGAGGAATTCCTGACCGGCAGGGAGGCCTCGGTGATGGCCCTTGTAGACGGGCATGATTTCCTGATGCTGCCGGTCTCGCGCGACCATAAGCGCCTGCTGGACGCGGACGCCGGGCCCAATACGGGCGGGATGGGCGCGGTCTGCCCGGTGGCGGTCTCCGCCGCTGACATGGAAACGATAAAAAAAGAAGTCCTGCAGCGTTTCGTGAACGGCGCGAAAAAGAGCCGGATCCCTTTCCGCGGAGTTATCTATGCCGGGATAATGTTCACCGCTGAGGGACTGAAGGTGCTGGAATTCAATGTGCGCTTCGGCGACCCGGAGACGCAGGCAATCATGCCGCTGCTTAAGAGCGACCTGCTGCCGCTGCTGCATGCCTGCGCCTGCGGCGAGCTGGCCGGCAAGACGCTGGAACTTTATGACGGCGCCTGCGTCAGCCTGGTGCTGGCTTCGGCGGGCTACCCGGAGAACCCGGAAAAAGGGAAGGCTATCACCGGGCTGGAGGCGGTGCCGGGCGATGTCACGGTCTTCCATGCCGGCACGGTCCTGCGGGACGGCGCTTATGTTTCTAACGGCGGGCGCGTGCTTACCGTCACCGCCCTGGCCCCCGACCCGGCAAGGGCCCGCGCCCGGGTTTATGAGGCGGCTAAAAAGATAAGTTTCGAAGGGATGCAGTACAGGAAGGACATAGGAGTTTAGTCCGGGTTTTCCACAAGTTCCAGGCGAGCGCTCCGTGCCGCCCGCAGGGAAATCTTTATAGCACGTGCGGTTGTCCTGAGCGCCAACGATCCATACACGGGGAAAAATATGACCACATATAAGAAAAGCGGGGTGGATGTTAAGCTGGCGGACAGGTTCACAGAATTTATTCAAAAAAGATCCAGGGCCATAGGCGGATTCGCGGGGCTGTTGCCCATCGAGGAGACCGGCGGCAAGTACAGTATCGTGGCTTCCACCGACGGGGTGGGCACCAAGCTGAAGCTGGCTTTCCTGCTGGACCGGCACCACACCATAGGCATCGACCTGGTGGCTATGTGCGTCAACGACCTCCTCTGCTGCGGGGCCCGCCCCATGCTGTTCCTGGACTACTACGCTACCGGCAGGCTGGACCTGGCGCGGTCGAAGAAGATCATCAACGGCATACTGGAAGGCTGCCGGCAGGGAGAGTCCCTCCTGCTGGGCGGGGAGACCGCCGAGATGCCCGGCTTCTACCGGCCCGGCGAATACGACCTGGCCGGCTTCTCAGTGGGTATAGTGAAAAACTCCGAAATCCTCGACGGCAAAAAGGTCCGCCCTGGCGACGCCCTTATCGGCCTGCCTTCCACCGGCTTCCACTCCAACGGCTTCTCCCTGATACGGAAGGTCCTTGACGATAAAAAGCTCCTTAAAAAATATGCCGCCCGCCTGCTCACGCCCACTAAAATATACGTTAAAGACATAAAAAAGCTGCGCGCCGCGCTTCGCGGACAAAAACAGGACTTGCTGGCACTGGCCCATATTACGGGCGCCGGTATCCCCGGCAACCTCCCCCGTGTGCTCCCCCGGCACCTGGGCGCCGTAGTCTACAAGGATGCCTGGAAAACTCCCGCCATAATGCGCGAGATCCAGAAGCTCGGCGATATACCCGAACCCGACATGTGGGACTCGTTCAATATGGGTCTGGGCATGATAATAGTTGTGCGCAAAACTGCCGGGAAAACGGTCCTTAAAACATTGAAAGGTTCCATGCTGATAGGCGAAGTGATAAAAGGAAAGAACGAAGTTGTTTTGAGATAGGGGGACAGTATACTTAATTAAGGAGCGCCATGAAAAATATCGTCGTATTCGCGTCAGGCGGCGGCACCAACCTGCAAGCCCTCATCGACGCCGTCAAAGACGGCCGCATCAACGCAAAAATAAGCCTGGTGCTCTCCAGCAAGAAAGACGCCGGCTCCCTGGAGCGCGCCCGCGCCGCCGGCATCCCCTGCGAAACCGCCTGCCCCAAAGACTTCGCCCCCGAAAAATACGACGAACACCTGGCCTCGCTCTGCCGCAGCCGCCAGGCCGACCTCATCTGCCTGGCCGGCTTCATGCTCAAGCTCGGCCCTAAAATGCTCGCCGATTACCGCAACCGCATAATAAACATACACCCCGCCCTGCTGCCTGCCTTCGGCGGAAAGGGCTGCTACGGCATGAAAGTGCATGAAGCCGTTATAGCAGCCGGCGTGAAGCTGAGCGGCGCCACCGCCCATTTCGTGGACGAGAATTATGACCGCGGCCCAATTATACTCCAGCAGGCCGTACCCGTGCTGGAAGGCGACACCGCCGCCGCGCTGGCTGCGCGCGTGCTGAGCGCCGAGCATTCGGTCTATATTTGCGCCGCCGCCCTGTTCTGCGCCGGCAGGCTGGGTATAGAGAACGGCAAGGTGAAGCTCTCCGGCCCCCTGCCGGAAACCGGCAGGGTGCGGCGCGCCCTCATCTCGGTCTCAGACAAATCAGGCGCGGCGGAGTTCGCCAAAGGCCTGGCCGCGCAGGGCGTGGAAATAGTATCCACTTCGGGCACTTTCAAACTCCTCAAGGAAAGCGGCGTGCCCGTGCGCGCGCTGGAGACCCTCACCGGCTTCCCCGAAATGCTGGACGGCCGCGTAAAGACCCTGCATCCTGCCGTGCACGGCGGCATCCTTTATCGCCGCGACGATCCGCAGCACGCCGACGCGGTCTTTCGTTTCGGCATTGAGCCGATTGATCTGGTGGCCGTAAATCTTTATCCCTTCGAAGAGACCGCTAAAAAGGCCGCGTCCTGGTCGGAAGAGCTGATCGAGAATATAGACATTGGCGGGGTGGCCCTGCTGCGCGCCGCTGCCAAGAATTACGGCTCGGTCGCCGTTCTGACCTCCCCGGCCGATTACGGGCCGGTGCTGGAATCTATGCGCGCCAACGGCGGCGCTGTGTCCGCGGAGCTCAAAAAAGAGCTGGCCGTAAGGGCCTTCGCCCGCACCGCGGCCTACGACGGGGCTATCAGCGGGGCGCTCTCCTCCCCGGAGCCCGGGCGCTTTCCTTCCAAACTGGAGATCGTGCTCGATAAGGTGCAGCAGCTCCGCTACGGAGAGAATCCGCATCAACCTTGCGCGCTCTATTCGCGAAAAGGGGGGCTTCCTTTCGCACAGCTGCAGGGCAAGGAGCTTTCCTTTAATAATATCCTGGACGCGTACGGCACCTGGCAGACCGTGCAGGAATTCGCGAAGCCCGCCGCCGTTATCTTTAAGCATATCACGCCGTGCGGCCTGGGCACCGGCGCGGACATAGCCGAGGCATTCGAGCGAGCCTGGAGCACCGACCCGCTTTCGGCCTTCGGCGGCATCATTGCCGTTAACCGCAGGCTCGACGGGCGCATAGCTGAATTCCTGGCGAAAAGGTTCATTGAGGTTATCTGCGCACCGGATTACGACGCTCGGGCGCTGGAGGTATTCGCTAAGAAAAAGAACCTGCGCCTGCTGAAGTGGGGGGCTTTCCCGGAAGACAGCCTGGTGCTGCGGTCGGTGGGGGACGAAGTGCTGGTCAGCGGCGCCGACAATAAGCTGCTCGGCGACAAGTGGGAGGTCCCCACGGCGAAAAAGCCTTCAAAAGAAGAGGAAGAGGCGCTGCGCTTCGCCTGGACGGCGGTTAAGTATGTGCGCTCCAATGCTATAGTGCTGGCCGACAGGGACCGTACCGTCGGCATAGGCGCCGGGCAGATGTCGCGCGTTGACGCGGTATTCATGGCCGGGTACAAGTACGGGGCTTTTTTGAAGGACAATCTTAAGCCCGCCGCTCTGGTGCTGGCGTCGGACGCTTTCTTCCCGTTCCCGGATTCCCTGGAAACAGCGGCGAAGCTGGGTGTCACGGCCGTGATACAGCCCGGCGGCTCGGTCAAGGACCCCGAAGTTATTTCTGCCGCCGATAAGCTGGGCCTGTCCATGGTCCTGACCGGCATGCGGCACTTCAGGCACTGAACCGCGACCGCCCGACCCCGGAATATCGGGGGTATTTGAATTAAGTATACTGTCCCCTTAGTGGACTTTCGCACTTTTTAGCAACACCG
>PEXO01000031.1 GCA_002779045.1 Elusimicrobia bacterium CG08_land_8_20_14_0_20_59_10
GTCGCGCCTCGCATCCGCCTCAAATCTGAGCCTCCAAATGCTTCAGTTATTTCGTTACGCTTCCTAAAAAGCCGGGGGCGCGGCGTCTTCACTTCTTTTCCAGCACTATCCAGTTCTCGGAGAACTGGGCCAGGGCCTGCTTGAATTTTTTATACTCCGGATAGGCGGAAGGCTCAAGCCAGGTCTTTTCCCGTTTTAATTCGGCGGTAAAGGTCAAAAAGCCGCCATCCGTTCCGAACGAAGCCGTATAGCTCTGCCCGGCCAGGTCTATCTCCAGTTTTTCAGGCGCGTAATAGAGCCGGTACCCCGGGGGCAGCTTCAGGCGCAGGCTGCGGGAATCCAGGCTGCGGCTGTACCAGAACAGCGGCAGTTCCCGCTCCGTCTGGGCGGCGTCCCGCGCCGAATATTCCAGACCCGGGACCTTGAAGATCATATACCTGCCGGCCTTCATGGCATAGCCGTCCACGCTTACCTCGACGCCGAAGTTAAGGTTCTTTGACAGGTCCTCCAGGTTGTCCAGTTTATAGGATTTCAGCCGCGCCCGGGGGTGGATGGAATGCGCGTACTTTTCCATGGCCCTGTCCAGGTCTTCCTTTTTATAGTCTTTGTAGCCCCGCATGCCCGCCTGCTCCCCGCCCGTCATGCGCGTCCGCATGCCGCCGGAAAGCCCCCCCTCCGCGTTCAGTTCATATTGCGCCGTTTCGAAAGAGGCTTCCTCCGCGGGAGCGTGCTCCGGGTTCTCAAAGAACAACGGCGCGCCGGCCCGGGCCAGGACAATGAAGGCCCGCCCGCCCTGCAGCTCCGGGGAAAGTTCGAAATACCGCCGGGTGTCGCCCATGGGCGCCAGCGCCAGGGTTTTCCCGCCGGTCTTTACCAGGCATTCGGTATAGGTGAACTGCCGGATATTGGGAAGTTTTTCAACGAAGGACGCCGACTTGCTCCGGCCATAAGCGAACTCCGGGTTCAGGCCGGCCGCCGACAGCAGGGCATAAAGCAGGAAAGGCTTATCCAGGGCATTGCCGGCTTTCTGGCGGAAAGTTTCCTCCGGGGCCTTGGGAAGATAAGAGAAGTCGTCCAGGGGCACCGGCTGGAACTTTATCTCCTTTGCCGTCCAGTTATAAAGCGCTTCTGTTTTTTCCAGGTCCGAAGCCTTTCCGGCGGTCAGTTCGGCGGCCTTGTCCTCAATAGCCTGCGTAAGAATCAGCCGTTCCTGAAGCCGCGGGGCAAGGTCCGCGCGCAGGTTCTCCCAGGAATCAGCCAGCGACAGCATGATCTGGGGCGCATAGCGTCTGAAAGGAGGGGCGGAAGGCTCCTGCTTATAAGACTGCAGGTCTCTCAGCTCCCAGGTATAGACCAGGCGGCCCGCGTCCTTTTTTTTAGAAAAGATAAAACCGGCGGGCATATTCAGTTCTTCATATGCGAGTTCAAGCCCTTCCGGCACGGCCACCGTAAGACGGCCGGTCTTGACCGGCTCAAAGAAGCGGAAGAATACTTCGGAAAAGAAAGGATAAGTGGAGGTATGTACTGTTGCCGACCGCGAAGCATAGGCCAGCACCGAGCCCGCCTGCACATTGGGAATGGCGTACTTTACAAGCTTAAGCCTGTCATAGGCGGGATAGGCCATGTAAGGAGCGCCGTCCATCACGGAAACATCGCTCATACAGCTTACAGTGCCGCCGTTTATGGCATAAGCGTAATCGATAGCCGCCGTCTCAAGACCGGGCAGGTAATTAAAGGACAGATAGGCGGCGGGGCTTTTGCCGCGCTCGCGCAGCACATAGCGCAGGCCGCTGCGCGCTACGGTCCAGCTCTTGTCGGGGTTTATCTCTATATTGGTCTCGTTCAGCCAGTTTATATAGCCGTCATTGGGATAGGCCTGGGGTTTCGGCGGGTCTTGCGCAAGTGCCCGGATGCCGGGGTCCTTAAGCGGGTCCGCAAGGCCGGAATTGTATTCCTTTACCAGCTGTATCTTCATAACCTCCGACCTGGAAAAGGTTTTTTGTTCCCCCCCGGCCAGCACATGCAGGGAGACGGCGTCCATGCCGGTCACAAGGCAGTTTATCTCGTCGCCCTTGTTGAGGTAGACCAGGTCGGCCGAGACCGGCAGCGCGGCCGCGGCAAGCAGCAGGCAGGCAAAAAATATTTTCATCTCAGTTCTCCTTTACCTTGAAAAAGATCTGGCTTTTGGTATAGCCGGCCAGCTTCTCTATGAAAGCCTTGTACTCCGGATAATCCCCGGGCGGGATAATGCGCGAGGTCCTCTCCCAGGAAACCGAACAGGCTATCCGGTTGTCGGCGGGCCTGCCGCAGGCGGCCGCGAAGGAGGCGTGTTTATTAGACAGCTTCGTTCTTTCCGGCAGCGAAACCACCTCGTAATTTTCCGGCAGGTCTATCTCGTAGCTGTAATACCTGCCCATGGAGGCGTCGTACTCTATGGGATAGCGCCTTTTGTCCAGCGAGATCTCGCTTATCCTGAAAGGCTCTATCTCGAAGTCCGGCAGTTTGAAAATGCGTATATTGCCGGCCCTCTGCGCATAATCCGGCACCGCGTATTTCAGCCCCATGGTGAACGGCTCTTCTATCTTTTCCGCATTATTGACCTCATAGGACAGCAGTTCCGCCGAAGGGGCGACGGACTTGGCGAAACCCTGGAAAGCGCGCTTCTGTTCCTCTTTCTTTATGGAGCGGTAATAGGAACGCAGCGCGCCCTCGCGGGAACCGGTATAGCGCATTTTCTCCGAAACCAGCGCCGAACCGTCCGAGGATACTGCTATCGTGTAATCATAATGATTGCCGTTGCCGCGCGGCTCGGGCACCGGCACATAATCTATTTTTTTGGCAAAGATGTTCAGCACGTGCACACCGTAATCGAAACTCGCTATTTCCGGGTAGCGGTAATCGAAATTGGTGGAGTCCAGGAACACATGCCTGCCGCCCACTTCGGCTACCGTTATGGCATGGTTAAAGCCCATCTGCGGCACGCTGAAATCCACCTCCCGCCCGGTATTGGTGTTAAGCAGTATGGGAGAGGACTTTATGCCGGCCGCTCCAAGCATAGTCGTCATCAACAGCGCCTTGTCTATGCAGCAGCCGTAGCGCCGCTTCCAGGTGAGGTTCGCGTCATAGCCGCCCCAGCCGGAGGCTATGCCGACCTTCACGGCTATATAGCGTATCTCCTTCTGCACATAATGGTAAATCCTGGCGGCCTGTTCCTCTTCGGTTTTGGCATCCTTTACCAGTTCAAGCGTGAACTTTTTCAGCTCCTCCGAAGGCTTTGTCCTTTCCTCGTACATGCCGCCGGTCCAGTCAAAAAGCCGGTCCCAATCCTTGAAGACAGCCCCGCGCACATAGGGCGCGAAGTCCTCGTAAGACGGCATGGAAGGCTCGGCTACCAGCGGCGGCACATTCTCCAGTTTCCAGTACCAGGTTTTCATCCCGCCGGCGGAAGAGACTTCGGGCTTGCCCGGCCCCGTGAAATTCTTGACGGAATAGAAAAGCTCCTTCCCCTCCGGCACGCTCACCGAGATCTCGGACAGGCCCACGGGGCCCTCGCTGTCCTGGAAGCCCCAGGACGGGAAGAAGAAATCTTTCCTGAAGGGATTATAGGTTTCATGTTCCGTCACATAATCCACTATGGACCCCGTCTGCACATTGGGCATAAGGTACTGGGTGCAGATACTGCCGCTGACAAAGAAGGACCCGCCTTCGGACTGCGGCCTGGAGGTTTTTATGCGCTCCGGCTCGAGCGGGTAAATGCTCCCGTCCGGATTATAGACGCTGGCTTTCAGTATCTTCACGCGCGCCCGGCCCTCCTCAGCACAGCTGATCAGCCGCCCCCAGCGCTGCTTGAGGGATTCCTTGAGTATCTGCCGCACCTGGTGATTGCGGGAAACACGCGTGCCGTCCGGCTTTAAGATCTCCGTGCCGGAGTCCAGCAGCACAAGGCCGTTGACCCCGGGATACCCGGCGGAGAGTTCGCGGGCTTTGGCAAAGGCCGCCTTGGCCGCTGTAATTTCCTCCGGGGAGACCGCCCGGGACACCGCCGCCTTTTCTTTTTGGGGAGAGGAAAATTGTATCTCCGTCACTTCCGCCCGGGGGAGGCGGCGGCCGTCTTCCAGCAGCACCGCCGTTGGATCTATTGAAAGCACCCCGGCCTCCAGGTCCGCCCCCGAACGCAGCCGCAGGGTTTCCGCAGCGGAGAAGGCCGGCAGCAGCAGGCAGGCAGCTACAAGACAGTTTACTTTCATAAAACCTCCATGAACGAAATCCGAAAGCGGCCGGGCGGACGACCCCCGGCGGCCTGAAGCCATATTAAATCATATTATTTCAGTCCGGGTTGTTTTTTCCCTGTGGAGGCGGGTGAAGCAGGCTATAAGCCCGGCAGAAAGGGCAGAACCTTTTCTATCTCCGCAAAGAACCGGTCCAGCTCCGCTCCCCGGGGCAATTCCCGGCGAAACCCCCGCAGCACCCCCCGCTCAACGGCCAGGCGCCGGGACGGGAGATAGTTCAGATCGAAAAACCATGATGCGGTCGACAGGAGAAAATCGGCCAGGGTAGAAAGCTCTCCGCTGGCCGGGGATTCCCGGTTAAGGACTTTCGCCAGCACGCCCGGGGTCAAGTTCCGGCTGAGCTTTATGTTGGGCAGCATGGCCGGCAGTTCCCTGAAACCGTCGGCCTCTACCGAGCGCAGCACGATATCGAAGATATCGAGCTTGTCCGCATCCCTCACAAGTTTCAGCAGCGCGCTGCGTCCGGACGGCAGGTCCCGGGGAATATCCTCCGTCCTGCGGTTATGCCAGGATACCGCGCATAAAAGAGCTTCTTTCTCTTCCGGGTTTTTAAGAACGTCCGGCATTTTCTCCTCAAGGACCCTGCGTCCCTCAAGGCCGTGGTCCAGGGTGCCGGCGTCCCTGAAAGAGCCGTGCTGCGCGAACTGGGTAAAACGCCCGGCATCATGCAGCAGCCCCGCCGCCCGGGCAAGAAGTTCTTCCTCCCCGCCATAGCCCAGGCCGGCGGCTATCAGGGCCGCATTCTCCGCGGTGCGCAGGCTGTGCCCGCGCTTGATCTCCAGGGCCGGCAGCAAAACACCGCCCTCCCGGAAACCGGACATATATTGCTCGAACCAGCCGGCCAGCGCGGCGTATTCTCCGCCGGTCATCGCTTTTTAAGCACAATAGCCGCGGGACCGCATACATCTATACAGGCTCCGCAGCCGGTGCATTTAGCCGCGGAAACGACAGCTATGGTTTTCAGGGTTATGGCCCCGGCGGGACAAGCGTCCACGCAGGCCCCGCAGGAAGCGCAGGTTGAAGCGTCTATTACCGCCGCCAGCGGACTTGAACCGCCGGCGGCAGCCCGGCCGGCGCCCTGGCCCCGTCCCATTCCACGCCCCATACCTCCATTTATACCCCGTCCCAAACCCCTGCCGCCAATGCCGCCGCCGCGCCCTGTGCGCGGGCCTTCGCCCCTCGGCCCGGTTCCGTCTCCCATCGGCATAAATGCCTCCTATTTACCAGGCTGATGCGAATATGCCAGCACCGGCGCGCCCAGCGGCGCGCCGGCGCAAGGCCAGGCGGTTCTGTTTTTTTTGGCCGCAAGGTACGGGTCTTTAACACCGGTAAGCCGGCGCAGGCGCCGGTAGATGCGCTGCCCCATCACCGGGGCGGGGTTGGACATATCCATATCCCGGCACCAGCCAAGCACATCGCGCAGAATATGCTCATGCACGGCGGGGTCCCTGGAGAACATCCGTGCGGAATCGAGGGCCTGCCTGAAAAGACAGGGGATGCAGTCCAGAGTAGTTTTCATTTTTTACGCAGGACCACCATCTTTTTCCCTGGCAGGCCGCGGAAATTCGCGCCTTCGCCGAGCGCGCGGACAAGCGCGGGGATATCGTCCACCCTTGCGCCCCCCACGGCATCTA
>PEXO01000191.1 GCA_002779045.1 Elusimicrobia bacterium CG08_land_8_20_14_0_20_59_10
GGCTTCGGCTCCGGCGGCTTCGGCAGCAGCTATAAGATTTAAGGTTCTCCTGCGGCGCGGCGGCGGACGGTCTCCAGCCTTGCGGGGTCGCCGATGTCGGACCAGAACGGCGACTTGTCCTCAAAACCTTTTATCTTTTCACCGGCCGCCGCCAGGCGCAGGTACACGGCGGTTATCGAAAATACGCCTTCTTCCGTCATCTTTTTCAACAGTTCCGGTGAGATTACCTGTATGCCGCTGAAAGCCAAAGGCCTGAGTCCGGGCGTCCCCGTCTCCCCCTCGCGACCCCGTAATCCCATATCCCCGCCGAAAAGCAGGCGGCGTTTGGACGGCCTGTCCCGCACGGCAAGCGTGGCCAGCGCGCCGGAAGACGCGTGCGCGGCAGAAAGCGCCGCCAGGTCCATCTCGGAATACACGTCTGAATTGTAGGCGAAAAAGGGTTCGGCGCCGTCAAAGAAAGAGGCGGCTTTCTTAAGCCCGCCGCCGGTCTCCAGCGGGAATTCCTCCTCCCGCGAAAGCTCTATCTTCAGGCCGAAATTATTCCTGGAGGCCAGGTATTGCGCTATCTTTTCGTGGAAATGGTGCGTATTCACCACCAGCTCGTTAACACCCGCCGCCGCCAGTTTTTTTATAACCGTTTCAAGTATAGTAACACCGCCGATATCCGCCAGGGCCTTGGGCAGGCTGTCGGTGAGCGGGCGCAGGCGCGTCCCCAGCCCGGCGGCAAAGACCAGGGCTTTCACTTCCCGCCGCCTTCGCGGTGGGACAGTTCAACGCGGACCCCGTATTTCTTTTTCAGGCGCGCGGCCAGGGCCTCGGCGCAGTATACGGAGCGGTGCCGGCCGCCGGTGCAGCCGAAGCTTACCGTCAGCGAAGTAAAATTGCGCGACAGGTAATTCTCCACGCTCATGTCCACCATGGCGAAAACGTTCTCCAGGAAGCGGCCCACCTCCGGCTCGCCCTGCAGGAATTCGACGACAGGTTTATCCTTGCCCGTGAGCTGAGCGTAGCGCTCCTGGCGGCCCGGGTTGGGCAGCGCGCGGCAGTCGAAGATGAAACCGCCGCCGTGCCCGCGCTCGTCCAGGGGCACGCCGTTCTTGTAGGAGAAACTCCCTATGCGCACCGTCAGGCCGAGCTTCATCTTGCCGAACTGGCGCAGGTAGGACGACGCGGCTATGCGCTTGAAGCACTGCATCAGCTCCGGCAGCTTCACCGGCAGCTCGGCATTCCTTAGCAGCCATTCTATATTTCGCACAGCATAAGGTACGCTGGTAAGGAAATGGGGCTTGCGCTCGTAGAAACCGCGCAGTCCGTAGGCGCCCATGGCCTGCATGATACGGGCATAGACGAAGCCGTGGAAATAACGCTCGAAAGCTTCCGGTTCCACACCGGATACTTTCAGGTAATGAGCGTGCAGTTCCGCACGGGTTTCCGGGGTCAGATCGGCCTTGGCGTCGTAAAGGATGGAAGCCAGGTCGTACTGGAGGGCCCCTTTGCGCCCGCCCTGGTAGTCTATGAACCAGGGTTCGCCGCCGCGCAGCATGATATTGCGCGACTGGAAATCGCGGTACAGGAAATGGTCCGGTGAAGCTTCCAGCAGGAAATCCGTGAACTTCACGAAGTCGTCTTCCAGCCTGGCCTCGTTGAACGGTATCCCGGCCAGCTTCAGGAAATAATATTTAAAATAGTTCAGGTCCCACATAATGGACTGCCGGTCGAAGCTCGCGCGCGGGTGGCAGAAGGAGAGGTCAAGCCCGCGGCCGGCCTGCGCCTGGAAACGCGGCAGGCAGTCCAGCGCTTTCTTATAGGCGGCTATTACCTGCGCCGGGACCTCGGCCCCCTTACGCTCGGCGCAGAGATATTCGAAAAGGGTGGTATCGCCCAGGTCTTCCTCAAGATAAATGCCTTGCGCCGGGTCGGCGGCGTAGATCTCGGGGACGGGCAGGTTTTCCCCGCGGAAATGACGCGAGAATTCAAGGAAGGCGCGGTTCTCCAGCTTATCCGGACCGATCACCCCTATCACGGAGCGCTTTCCATCCCTCAGGCGGAACAGCCGCCGCGTGGAACCGTCCCCCTTAAGCGCCTCGCAGCTCTCCGGGGCCGCGCCGAAGGTCTTGCGGTAAAATTCGCGCAGAACGGTGTCCGCGGGAGCGGTTTTTTCTTTTTCCGTATTTTTCAGCGGCATATTTTCCCCTTCAGCGAATTTTTGGCTGCCGTAAATTATACAATTACTCCTCCGGGCCTGAAAGGCCGCGCTGCCGGGAGGAATTCCATGGACCTGATACTTGAGGAGATAATTGACGGCATAGGGGTACTTACCCTTAATAACCCCGCCAAACGCAATGCGCTCAGCCTTGATCTCTGTGCCGAAATGGCGGACGCCCTGGATCATTTCAAGAAAAAAAGGGTGCCGGTGGTGATACTGCGCGCACAGAAGAACGCGAAAGTCTGGTCGGCCGGGCACGATATTACGCAGCTGCCGAAAGTGCACCACGACCCCCTGGCCTATGACAGTCCGATGGAAATAGCTTTCCGCCGGATACAGGGCTATCCCGGGCCGGTGATAGCCATGATACAGGGCAGCGTGTGGGGCGGCGCCACGGACCTGACGGTCACCTGCGACCTGGCCGTGGGGGACGAGACCTCCACCTTCGCCATCACCCCGGTAAAGATGGGCCTGCCCTATAATGCTTCCGGGATTATGCATTTCATAAACCGCGTGGGCAGCAATATAGCCAAGGAGATGTTCTTTACTGCGGAGCCGGTGAAGGCCATCCGGGCCTACCATTTCGGCATACTTAACAATCTGGTTAAGTCTTCGGAGATAGAGGAATTCACTTTCGACCTGGCCCGCAAGATCGCGGCAAATTCACCGCTGGCCGTCTCCGTTATCAAGGAGCAGTTCCGCATCCTTTCCGAGGCGCACCCGATAAGCCCGGAGTCTTTCGAACGCATCCAGGCCCTGCGGCGCAAGGTCTACAATAGCGGGGATTACAAAGAGGGAATAAAGGCTTTCATGGAGAAGAGGAAGCCGCAGTTCAAGGGCAAATAATATCCGTATGCGGAAATACTACAAGGCGGAGATGGACCGGCTGCTGCGCGTGTTGACGCGCGTGGTCTGGGCGCTGCTGCTGCTGCCGCCCGTGGCGATGGGCATGATCCACTGGGCCTCAGAGAAATCTCCGGGCTCCGACGCCGCATTCCCGTGGGTCTTTACGAGCGTTGTACTGCTGTCGGCGGCGATAGCCTGTTTTACGAAGAAGCTGGCTCCGCGCGGCTTTGAAGTGAACGACATCGAACTGGTGATCGACCGGGAGATGAACCCGGTAAGCATCCCGCTCAGCTCCGTGACGGAACTGCGCGCGTTGGACGACGCGGAGGTGAAAGGCGCGCTGCGGCTCTGGGGGGCCAGCGGTTTTTACGCCCACTACGGCCTGTTCTGGACCAGGAAACTGGGCAAGTTCCGCCTCTACTCCCGCCGCTTTACCGACCTGGTGCTGGTCCGCACGGAAAAAACCCTCTATGTCCTGGGGCCCGACTCCCCCGCGGAGTTCCTGGCCGACCTCCGCCCGCTGCTCCGCAGCTGAACCGGTCGGCCGGGGCGCTCCGGCAAGGACACCCGCCGCGCCCGCTAGTGTAGTGTCAGTTCCTGAAGATAATATCACCGGAATTTTTGGATGCATCCTTAAAGTAGGATTCCCAGTCGAAAGGCGCTGAAGCTTTGTCGCTCTTCTTGTCCGGACCGAAAGCGTAAACGGTGAAACACTTCCCGGACTTCATATATGTAAGCGGCTGGTAATTATTGTAGGGGTCCGCCGGCACCTCCGCCAGATATGCCGGCACCAGTTTCTCCAGGCCGGCCGGCGGCCGCCTGCGGTCCCGGCGGTATCTGTTCAGCGCCAGGCCGGCGCGCAGAACGCGCAGATGGCTCATAAAAACATAATACCGCGGCACAAGTTCCGCATAAGCCGGCCTCTCCGCCGCCAGCAGTTTGTCAGCGGCCTTCTGCACCATGTGCTTGTGGTTCTCGTCGCCGCCGCGAACGGCGTCCATAAACACCGCCCACCAGCCGCGCCTGTCCCTGGCCGCCGCGCGCTCCTTTAACTCTTTGCCCGTTTTCTCCCTGTACGCCGGTATCTTCTCCGGGGAATTGGTCCGTACCGCGTCTATATAAACCCTTGCCTCTTCTTCCAGCGAGGCTTTGGCTGAGGCTATAACGCTGTCCTTGAAGCCCGTATCGCTGGTAAACCGGACATACAGCCGCGTGGAGAGCGGCAGCTTCTGCGATCTGAATTTTTCAAAGAGCGCGCCGTAAAACTCTTTCTCGTCCTGGAAAGCCGACTCCATGCCGTTCTGGGCGTTTTCGACGGCGGCCAGCCGCAGAGAAAGCTCGGTCAAGTAGACGGGGGAAGCCCGTTTTTCCCGCACGCTCAGCTCCAGCAGTGGATAGGCCCGCTGAAAGCAAAGTTGCAGGTACATTTGTTTCGCCAAAAGTCCGGAACCCTGGTGCGCCAGCTGCCCGAGCAGCCCCGCAACCGCCAGCAGGTCCTTTTCGGCCTCTCGCGGCTGGTTAACCGACATCCTGAACGCGGCGTCCAGCAGCGCCAGCCTGTAAAGCCTCGTCAGCCCGGTAAGCGGGGGAATGGCATCCTTCGCCGACAGGTCTTCCGGCTTCGGCCAGAGGAAATAACCGTCGCTCGCGGCTTTCGCGGTTTCGCGAAAACTCTCCAGGGGGATGCGGTTGTCACTCAGCAGTCCGGCTACCTTCATATCCGCCGCCAGCACCGGGCCCGGGCGCAGGGAAGCCATAGCCCCGGTCTTTTCCTCCGGCATATTGTTTACCAAGTCCGTCGTGATGTCGTAAGGAGTACCGGCGAGGGAAAAAACAGGCAGCAGGCAGGCAATGGCCGCCGCCCTGACGATGTTGTCGCAGCGCCTGATGACAACACGGATATGTGCCATACGCTTCCCCCCGTTGCCCCTGTCCCGAAAACCCCTGTCCCCGTTCAATCGTTCAAAGCGTAGTTCGGGGTTTCTTTGGTAACTTTCACGTCGTGCACATGGCTTTCCTTGAGCCCGGCGTTGGAAATGCGCACGAAGCGCGCCCGGCGCCTGAGCTCCGGCAGGTTCCTGCAGCCGCAGTAACCCAGCCCCGCCCGCAGCCCGCCCACAAGCTGGTGCACGATATCGGCCACCGAACCCTTGTAAGGCACCTGCCCTTCTATGCCTTCCGGAACCAGCTTGTCCTTCTCCACCCCGGCCTGGCCGTAGCGGTCCCGGGAGCCGGCCTCCATAGCGCCCACCGAACCCATGCCGCGGTAAGCCTTATAGCTGCGGCCCTGGTAAAGTATCATGTCGCCCGGGGCCTCCTGTGTGCCCGCCAGCAGCGTTCCCAGCATCACGCAGTCCGCCCCCGCGGCCAGGGCTTTTGTAATATCGCCGGAAAATTTTATCCCGCCGTCGGCTATTACCGGGATGCGGCGGCCCGCCGCCGCGCGGCGGCAGTCCTTTATGGCGCTGAGCTGGGGCACGCCAACCCCGGAGATTATCCGCGTGGTGCAGATGGAGCCGGGACCTATGCCCACCTTTATGGCGTCGGCGCCGGCCTTTATCAGGTCGCGCGCGCCCTCGAAAGTAGCCACATTCCCCGCTATAACTTCCACGCCGTATCTGCGCTTCACCTCTCTGAGCGTGCGCAGCACCGCCGCGGAATGGCCGTGCGCGGTATCCAGCGCTATCACGTCCGCCCCGGCCCTGACCAGTTCTCCCGCGCGTTCCACCGCGTCGTTGCCCGCGCCTATGGCCGCGCCCACGCGCAGCCGCCCGGCACGGTCCTTGCAGGCGTCGGGGTACTGCTTCTTGTTTATTATGTCGCGTGTGGTAATCAAACCCTTCAAGCGGTAATTCCTGTCCACCAACGGCAGCTTTTCTATGCGGTGCTCGTGCAGTATCTTCTCCGCCTGTTCCAGCGTGGTGCCCGCCTTCGCTGTCACCAGCTTCTTCGTCATCGCGTCGGAAACTTTTATATTCAGGTCCCTGGCAAAACGCAGGTCCCTGTTGGTGAGTATGCCGGCCAGCTTCCCGCGCGAGATCACCACCAGGCCCGAAATGCCGCCATGCCTGCGCATCAGCTCCAGGGCGTCCTTGAGCTTCTCGTCGGGGGAGATCGTAACGGGGTTGGTTATCACGCCGCTCTCGTGCTTCTTCACCTTCTCTATTTCCAGGGCCTGCCGGCGGAAAGACATGGCGCGGTGTATTATCCCCAGCCCGCCCTCACGCGCCATCGCTATGGCCAGGGCCGACTCGGTTACCGTGTCCATCGCCGCGGAAATAAGCGGCATATTCAATATTATCTTCGCGGTCAGGCGGGTGCGTATGTCGGCCTGTTTCGGAAGGACCGAGGACCGGGCCGGCAGCAAAAGCACATCGTCAAAGGTAAGACCCAGGCGGATATTGTCCTGAAGCATTGTAGGCCTCCTGGGATAAGTTTAGCTATTAGCGGTGAGGCGTTTCAATAGGTCAATTTCAATGGTCGGGTTGCGCTCAAATTTTGAAAATGTTACGCTAGTCTGGAATAAGGCTTTTTCGAAAGGGAGACCGTATGGCTATTTTTGACGTGGTAAAGTACGAAAACAAAGATAACAGCGTGCTGGTATGGAAATGGCCGGGCGACCAGCTTGCCTGGGGGAGCCGGGTTATAGTGAACCAGACCCAGGAAGCGATCTTTTACAAGAACGGGCAGGCGCTGGACCTGCTGGGCCCGGGGAGCCACACCCTGCAAACGGAAAATATCCCGCTGCTCAAGACGCTGATCAATATCCCCTTCGGCAACCAGACCCCCTTCCCGGCGGAAGTATATTTCATAGACAAAGCTACCATCCTGGACGTTAAATGGGGCACGCCCAAGCCGGTGCCCCTGCTTGACCCGATCCTTAACATCTTCCTGCCCATACGCGCCAACGGGCAGTTCGGCTTCCGCGTAAAGGATTCGCGCAGGCTGGTGGTGCAGTTGGTGGGCACGGTGTCCTCCCTTTCGAAGAACGATATCGTAAATTATTTCCGCGGCATCATACTCACCAAGACCAAGGACTATATAGCCTCCCAGCTTATGGAACGCAGGCTCTCCATCCTGACCGTCACCGCGTACCTGGACGACATGTCGAAGGACCTCAAGCTCAAGCTGCAGGACGATTTTGCCATGTACGGCCTGGAGGTAGCCAACTTCCTGATAAACGCCATCGACGTGCCCGAAGACGACCCGGAAGTGCAGCGCGTAAAACACGCCATGGCCAACAAGGCGGAAATGCGCATCATGGGCGACGACGCCTACCGCATGAAAAGAACTTTCGACGTGCTGGAGTCCGCCGCCAAGAACGAAGGCGGCGGCAATATGATGACCGCCGGGCTGGGCCTCGGCGTGGGCATGGGAGCGGGTAATAATTTCGGCGGCATGGCCGGGGCGATGGCCGCGATACAGCCGCCGACGCCTAACAAAGCGCTTCCCGGACCGGGCGCAATTCAGCCGTCCGACATGGTCGTCTGCCGATCCTGCGGGAACAAATCCTTCGCCGCATTCAAATTCTGCACCACCTGCGGCGCGGGTTTGATCACGCCCAACTCCACCTGCCCCACCTGCGGGGCGGAAGTGCCGGTCGGGGCGAAATTCTGCGGGCATTGCGGCCTCAAGCTTACCATGGACCTTTGTCCTTTCTGCAAGAACCAGCTGCCGGCCGGGGCACAGTCATGCCCCAGCTGCAATTCCAGATCAGGGGGTAAAAAATGACCAGCGGCTACAGTTGTCCTTGTTGCGGCGGAGAGTCGGATTTCTCCAGCGATTGCTGCCAATACTGCGGGACACCGTTCCTGCCGCAGGGCGGGGGTTTCGCCAATCCTTCCAAGAACCTCGCGCTGCAGATAGCGGATATGGAGGCCAAAACCGTCAAGACCCCCAAAGACGCGAAGCTGCACTATGCCCTGGGAGAGGCTTACCACCGCTACGGTGATTATGTCAAAGCGGACCTCAGCCTGGAGAAGGCGGCCGCTTTATCACCCGGGGAAGCCCATATCCCGCATATGCAGGCCTGGAACTCCGGCATCAAGAACGGCTGGGAATGCGTCAAGGTAGGGAAATGCGCCGAGAGGGCCATGGCCCTCGACCCGAAATTCAAACCGGCGCAGGCCATGAAGCTCCTGAACAGCGCCGCGCAGCTGTACCTGTTCGGCACCAGGGACGATTATAATGCCGTGCTGGAAATGCTCAGCCGGGCGCTGAAGCTGGACCCGGAAAACACCTATGTCTACCTGTATGCCGCCACCGTCTATGAAGAGGCGAGGCAGCCCGCGGACGCGATCAAGGTGCTGGAAAAAGCGGCGGAACTTTCGCTGAAAGACATAGCGCCGGCCAAAGAGGACGCGCGCATTTTCGCGCGCCTGGGATTTCTTTACCATAAACTGGGGAAGCCGGAAGAAGCTAAAAAATACCTGGCCAAAGCCGTAAGCCTTGACCCGAACAACACCACGGCGAAGAAACTGCAGAAGATCCTCTGATCAGGGCCGCCCGCAAAAAAAGCCGCCGGGGAAACCCGGCGGCCATACATCAGGAACTGACCCGGCTTTACAGCCCTTCCGGGAAAATACCGCTGGAATTCTCGCAGACGGCGCCGGCGTATTTCCCCTCCGTGCCGGGGGCGAACACGCAGCCGGGAGCCTGGAACACCTCCCTGCCCACCAGGTTGACGCAGAACGGGAAGAGATGGTCCTTCTCCCGG
>PEXO01000119.1 GCA_002779045.1 Elusimicrobia bacterium CG08_land_8_20_14_0_20_59_10
GAGCGGTATTATACACGGGCCTTTCAGGCCCGCTACGTGCGCGACACCGTTAACGGGTTGTACCTTGTGGCCAACCGCGGTTCCAGGACGGAGCTTTCGTGGCTTACGGCGGTGGATACCGCCGGCGGCAATCTTAAATACGACGTGTTTCTGCTTAATTACCGTAAATATTTCCCGCTCTCAAAACGTTCGGCGCTGGTGAACCGCTTCACCGCCGGCCGCAGCGTGGGCCGCGACAGGCGCGTTTTCAACTTCGGCGGGCTGGGCGGTGTGCGGGGCCTGGCCTCATATTACGACGAGTACGAAAAGCCCGGGGTTTTCATGAATAACCTGGAACTGCGCGTGCCGCTGGCCACCATGGATTATTATTTCGGCTATATCTTCCCGGATTTTTATTTCAAGGGCCTGTACGGCCGGCTTTTCCTGGATTCAGGCTATGGCTGGGACGGGGCGGGGGAACTGCGCGGTTTTCGCGCGGCGGATGTGCGCAATGCCGTGGGCGCCGGGGTGGACGTACACACCTTTCTGCTGCAGACCTTCCAGCTGGTGATAAGTTTTGACTACGCCGTCCGCATGTCCGACGGCGGAAAGATCTTCTATTTCTATCTCGGCCCCATGTTCTGACCCCCCTTGTCCGGTACCGGATAAAATACTAGAATTCAAGGATATGAACAAGATGAAAATCGTCCCCGTTTTTCTCCTTCTTTCACTGCTGCCGGCCGCGGTTCTCTGCGCCCCGGCCGCGCCCAATAAACCCCGGGCCGCCGCCGCTAAAAAGAAGGCGCCTGCGGTAAAGACGTCGCCGGCCCCCGTCACCGGCGCCGCGGCCGAACCTGCCAAGCCCGCGGCGGACCCTGCCGCAGAAGCCGCTCCCCCGCCGGATCCTTTCGCCGAGGCCGTGGCAAAGCTCCGGTCAGAGGAGCCGGTGGTGCGCCGCCAGGGGGCGAGCTTCCTGGCGCAAAGCCGCGATCCTAAAGCCGCCCCGGAGCTGATGAAGGTCCTTTCCGACGAGTTACCGGGCGTGCGGCGCGCGGCGGTGGAGGGGCTGGGGCTGCTGGCCTGGCGCGAGGCTTCGCCGCAGCTTTCCCTGATGCTTACCGGCGATAAGGACGTCAGCGTCCGCCAGCAGGCCGCGATCTCTCTTTCCTACCTCTCCGATCCCGCCAGCGGCCCGGCCCTTATGGAGGCCCTGAAGGATAAGTCCCCGTCGGTGCGCTACGCGGCGCTCCATACTATAGGGGCCATAAAATATATGCCGGCGGAGGACAGTATTATCAAGCTTCTGGATTCCAAGGAGCCTGCCGCCTGCCGCACGGCCATTTCAGTTCTTGGCATGCTCCGGTCGGCCAAAGCCGTTCCAGCCGTGACGGCCCTGCTGGATAGTTCCGACCAGCAAGTAAGGCTGGAGGCCGTGCGCGCCCTCGGGGAAATGGGCGATAGGTCCGCGGTGCCGCAGCTTCAGAAGCGGCTTGCCGCCGCGGAAAGACCGGCTGTAAGGGTGGCGGCCGCTTTTTCTCTTGCCAAAATGGGAATTAAGGACGGTTTGCCGGCGGCGCTGGAGCTGGTAAAGTCCACCGATCTGAGCGTGAAAAACCGGGCGCTCAATGTAATAACCGCCGTAGGGGACGCGCAGAGCCTGGCGCTGCTGGAAGAACTGTATGCCGCCGAGCAGGCCCCGGCGGCTAAAGGTATGCTAGATCTGGCGCGCCAGCACCTGGCTTCCACGCTTAAGGCGGAAAAGAAATAAACCCGGATATGGCTTCTAAGAAGCAGCGCCGCCGTATATATCCGGAAACTTCCGGCAAGCGCGTTGGAAATCCCGCTGTGCCACCCCGTGTTTCGGGGGAAGAAGCCGGGGGGGGAGCTGCGGGAGCCCGCGCTCTCTGGTTTTCAGCCCTGGTTTTGATAATTCTGGGGTATCTTTCCCTTACAAGGGTGGATGCGGGGGGGAGAAATGCCTGGTCTGTGATCTCCCCCGCTTTCCTTTTGACAGGATACCTCCTGTTCCTCCCGGCCATACTCCGTTCTTTCCGTAAGTAGTTGTTTTTCCCGGTATTTCCTTCCTTATATAGGCTGTTCCCTCAATAATTTGCAGTTTGGGGTCTGACCCCCCAGGGTCTGACCCTAAATATATTAGTTTCCGTTCGAATTCGTGCTTTTCCGCTCCCGGCTTCACCCGGGAGGCGGAACTTTGACGGCCCGGTGCTGTATCCTGGAAGTCCTGATGGTGTTTTCGCGCCCAATGAAAAGCTGGCGCCCCTGCCCGCCCTTCTTCTCCCTGCGCTTTTCGGGGATGTTCCCGTCTTTGATGGTATTTCCCGCCCAACCAGGCAGCGCGGCTTGTCCGGGTGTTCCTGTTCCTTATCCCTTCATGGTATTTTACGCGAAGGCCTGAATTTCCCTGATCCTGAAGCTTCCTGCCCCTGGCCCGCTTCATGGTATTTTAAAAAATTAGGAAACCCCTGGTATTTATCGGGGGGTATCCCCCGCCCCCCGGCCCCAGCTTGATGGTATTCCCGGGCCTTCCGGCCTGTATGGGGGGGGAGGCAGCCTTTGCCCTCCCCTGCCCGCCCCTGGTTTTCCCGCCCTGCAGGCCTTTGTCGAAAAGTTGGCTGTTTTCCCCATTCCTGAAAGAGCGGCTCCAGGGCGCTTCATGGTGTTTTGGAATAGGCGGATTTTTGCCTGATTTCCCATTTTCAGGGTCTTTAAATCCCGGGAAATTTGCCTGTTTTTTTGTTCTCCGATTTTTGAAAGAACAAAATTTACGGTTTCCAGGGGGAATACGGTCTGCTAATTATAAAAACCTATAAATGGTATTGATATTGTAAAAATAATCGTTATGCTATAACAACTATTTGCTAAACATTGATAATGTTTGTCAACCAGGCGGCTGTATTGGAAAGGATGCATATGTTAACATAATATATATTATCGCAAGTAGTTTCCATGGGGCGGGGTATCGTTGTGTTTCCTAGTGTTTTTGGGCTGATCTGCGGGTATTTGAGTTGCCCGGTTCTGGTGTGTTGTGTTTGCGGTGCCTGGTTTTGGATGGCAGACGGTGGTCTTATCTTCTGTCCGGGGCGCCCCGGCTGCTTTTGTCTCTATACGAGTTTTACCGCTTCCAGCGAGGCTCTTTCCAGGCCTCTGTCGGTAATGCGGTAGGCTCTGTTCCTCTTGGTTCCGGAGGCCCTTACCAGGCCGTCTTTGGCGGCTTTGGCCAGCAGCCGGTCAAGCCTTCCCGGCATATAGCCTGAGGTCTTGATGGCACTGGACAGCGCCAGCGCGCTTGTGTTCCTGGCGCCTGTCAGCTGGGCGGCGGCGGCCAGCAGCAACAGCGCCGCTTCCGCCGCTTTCAGCTGGGGGTGCTTTTCTTTAAGGAATACTATGCCGTTCCTGGTCTCCGTCAGTTCGTTCCAGGCGTTCTCTTGTGCCGGACGGGCCTGTTCCTGCCGCCCGGCCGGGGCTGCGGGCAGCCCGCGCAGGAAGATCTCTTTTTCGGCTAATATGAAGTCCACCGGGCCTTCCGCTTCGAACTCGGCTCCTGAGGGGTGTTTTAGGCGTAATTTGTGGTTCATAGTGCGGCGGGCGCTTTTGCTTTATGTCATAATTCTAGCCTATAATTGTCTATATGTCAACATATGACCTTTATATGCCACACATATGTCAACAAATGTTAATAACCCGTGGATAACTTTGTGTGCCGGCGGTGTTATTATGCCGCAAAGACAGGCGGGGAGCCGCCCTGTTCCCGGTTTTTTCCGGGCGGCGGGGGGTAAATCCCCCCCCCTGCCCGCCTGCTTTTTAGCGGTCATCGGGGCGGGGTGCCGACAGAGGGCCGGGGCCTTGGGCCCCCCCCCCGCCCAGGCGCAAGTTCAGGCGCGGAAAGTCCGGCCCTCCGGGCCCGGTCCGGCGCGGCAGAGGTTCTTTGAGTTTTTAGCAGTATGGGACGGGTTAGAAACGGCCCGAAACGGCCCCGTAGACAAGTTTTGTCTCGGTAGTGTCGGAATAGAGCCCCAGCGGGGTGAGTACCGCGTAGACAACGCTCAGGCGCAGGTTTTCGCCGAGCGAATAAGAAGCTTTCAGGTCCCATTCGCTGGCTATCTGTATGGACCCCCCCTCGGAGTTCTGCGAAGCGCGGAACTTGTAAAGGTCAGCCGAAAGCAGCAGTTTCCTGTAGGGCAGGTCCAGGCCGATATTGATTATGTTCAGGCCGGACAGCGCGTCGGGAAGACCGTTCACCGTGTCCGAGGTCTTAAGGATGTCGTAAAGCGAGGCTCCCGCTATCTCCCCGTAGCCGTCGCGCTCCAGGCCTTTATATCTTTTGCCGAAGTCCGGGAAGAACGCCTTATCGGTATCGGAACTGACCTGCATGTTCCCGGACGACCTGCCGTAGCCCAGGCGTACCTTGGCCCGGCCGAAGACCGTAATATTCTGCATCCAGGAGCCTTTCAGCATAAAGGCGTGCGCTTCATAGCTGCCCGTGGTAGCGTCGGTGTTGTTCGCGGAGCCCCGCTGTATTACCGCCTCTCCGTCGAAAGCCAGGTGCTTCTGCGTAAGCACGTAGCGCAGGCCGGTGAACTTCTTCGTTTTTGAGCTGGTGTCGAAAACTATGTCCTGGGAGGCGAATCTGTTTTGTTCCCAGAAGTGATACAGCTGCCAGAGGCCTTCGTTGCCGGGATAAAAGGCCGAAGCGCCGTATATCCTGACGTAGCGGGAATGGTGGAGCGGCCTGAAAAAGAACAGGTCGGTCTTAATTCCCTGGAAAACATTGTTGATCTCAAGCCGGCCGCCGGGGAAGCCCAGGTCGTTGCTGGAAAGGGCCAGGCCCTGGCCCAGCATGAAGTCCTGCCTGCCCAGGGTGGCGGTGATGTTGGGGTTCAGGAATTTGTAAATCTTTACGTAGGCCCCGCGTAGAAAAGGCGAGCCGTCGATGTTGGGCAGGCGCTCCGCTATGCTTGAGAACTGCGGCCCGGAGACCGTGGTGGAAGAGGCGTTGGGGCCTATGCTCTGCAGAACTATCCCCACGTCCATGGTGGATTGCGGGGTCTTTTCCAGGCGGATGTCCTTTATCACAAAGCCCAGCGACGCGTTCTCCGAAAAAAAGGATTGTGAATTGCGCTGTGAGCCGTAGATAAGGCCGGAGTAATTGGCCGCCCTTAGCTCCAGGTCGGCCGACAGGTCCAGCTTGGTGGCGCCGGCCGGTGCGGCCAGCATGGCCAGGGCTGCCATAATTGCCGGGGCGGGATACCGTTTCATCGCATTAATTATAACAAAATAAGACGGGGCCGCCCCATAAAAAGGGCGGGAGGGGTATAAAAGAACCGCCCGCTTTGCGGCGGGCGGTTCTTCCGTTCATGCGCTATTTCGTTCTGCGCTTAGAAGTGGTAGCCCACTTTTAGCATCGGGGCGAAGGTGCTGAAGCCGCTTACCAGGTGGCAGCGGAGTTCCAGTCCTACGTTCCACTGCGGCATCACTTCCATGCTGGCGCCGGCGCCGAAGCTCATGCCGATCTTGATTATGTCGGCATAACCGCCGACGGTGTTATCGCTGAAATCCACCACCGAATAGGGGGCGAGGCCGACGATACCGTAGACCTTGCCCTGCCTGGAGCCGAAATCCATGGGTTTGATGTATTTGCCGTATACGCCGTAGTACGAGGTGGCGGCATCCGGTTGTTTGCCGTAGCTAACCCCGCTGATGACGAGATTTTCGTCGGATGAATACGAAAAGAACGCGGTTTCAATGCCGGCGGCCAGCTGGTCGGTGAACTGATAATCGGCGTGGAAGTCGAAGCCGAGAGCGCTGTCGTAGGTGTCACCGGCGTCTCCCACGGGTATCGAGTCCGCCAGGCCCATGCCCACTTCAAGGTTCTTTATGTCGAACTTCGCGGCATTGGCGGTTACACCAAGCCCAAATACTATAGCTATCGCAATTATTACGTTTTTCATTTAAATCGCACTCCTCCTGATTTAGTCGTCGCCCCCGTCAACGGGTTTTTTGTCCCCTCAGCGGAGCAAAACTATTATCGCAAAACCGGAAGGTATATGTCAATAATTGGCAGCATTATATGACAGGTTCCCTGCGTATATGACGTTGCCGGGCGCGGGCTTATTTCTTGGCC
>PEXO01000277.1 GCA_002779045.1 Elusimicrobia bacterium CG08_land_8_20_14_0_20_59_10
CACTTACAGACCACCGGTATGCTCGTTCGTCGCGCCTCGCATCCGCCTCAAATCTGAGCCTCCAAATGCTTCAGTTATTTCGTTACGCTTCCTAAGCGGGGTCAGACCCGGGGTCTGACCCCTTAGGGAAGGTAGTGGGCGGCGGCCAGGCAGAGTTCGTCTATGCCCTCATCCACGGCGGGGCGGTCCAGCCCCGGGGCGTTCACCAGCACGGCAAAAGCGTACAGCTTGCCGCTGGCGGAATGCAGGTACCCGGCCAGGTTGCGCGCGGGCCCCACGGTGCCGCGCTTAAGGCGCATGCCCTCGGCTAAAGGATCGCCCTTCATCCGCTTCTTAGCTGTGGCCAGTGATCCATAATACACCGGGAACAGCGGCGTGCCGTGCATGTACACCAGCAGCTTTACCAGGCCGGCCGCCGTAAAGCGGTTCTCTAGGGAAAGCCCGCTGCCGTCCGCAAGGTTGAACTGCTCCCTGCCTATCCCGGCCGCCGCCAGGAAATTCCCGACCAGTTCCGTGCCGGCGTCGAAGGCGCCGCGTCCCGCCGCCTCTTTCGCCAGGGCCTTAAGGATATGCTCGGCATACAGGTTCTGGCTATTTGTATTTACCACCTTTACCAGTTCCGCCAGCGGCTGCGAGTTCCAGTCGAAGGCCGGGGCCAGGTCTTCCTCTTTAAGGCCGGCTTTCTCCCAGGGCACTATGCTTGAAACCTTTATGCCCTTTTTCTTCCAGGCGCGCTTTAAAGCCTCCGCCGCTAACCGCGCGGGGTCATGCACCGCCACATAATCGCGGCGGTTGCGTCCTATCGGGATGGAGCCGGAGAAAGTGACCGTATTGGTGCCGGGTTCGCGGCTGTAATCCAGGGTGAAGCGGCTGCCCGGCGCGCCGGTAACGGCCTTGTTCTTCACCTTCAGGTAGCCGATCTCCGGAGTAAGGATAATTTCAGGACGGCGCCCCGGTTTTGCCGCGGGCCGGAACTCAAGGTCAACGCAATTATCATTGAACGCTATGGCCGAGGTCTCGGCCTGGTACCAATAGGACATTTCTCTGTCCGGCCAGGACGGATGCACCGCCGGAGCCTCAAAATAGCGGCCGTCCAGCACCAGGCGCTTCACTTTGTTTACGCCCAGGGCGGCCAGGGAATCAGCCCAGACCTCGAAGATCTCGTTAAGGCTTGCGCGCCCCCGCCCGGAAAGGGAGGGATCGCCGGTGCCGCGCCACACCAGCACCGAAAGTTTCTTTTGGCCGCGCTCCTCCTTGCGCATAAGGAAAGCGGTATTAAAATGGAAATCCGTGGTAAGGCGCATAAGCGCGGCGGCCGAGGTGGCCAGCTTGGCCGTTGAGGCCGGCACCAGCGGCAGGCCGGGAGCGCGGGAATACAGTACGGCGCCGTCCAGCGCCGAAGCGAAGACCACTGATAACTGCGCGCCGGCAAAAGGCCCGGTGGAAAGAATGGCGGCGGCCCGGGCCTTGAAATCCTGCGCCGAAAGCGTGCCCGCGGCAAGGCACCCAAGCAGGCAGCCGGCTGATATTAAATTCTTAGCGCGTTTAAGCATATAGCTGACCATACAAAGCCGGAAGCCCGGGACCGGCGCGGGCGCGGCGGCCTGCCCGCAAAAAGCCCCCTACCGCCGTTTTCGCTTTTTTCCGCCGGGGGCGCGGCAGGAACCCGGCGCTCCCAGGGCCGCTTCTTTCTGGCGGGCGAATTCGCGGGCTTCGTCCGGGCTTACCTGCACAAAGTGCACGGCCTGGTTGGGGGCGTACTGGCCCAGCAGGTCGATATCGGCGCTTATCACATTGAAGATGCGCGGGTAGCCGCCGGTGGTCTGGCGGTGCCGCAGCAGGATGATGGGGCTTTCGGGCGTAAGCTGAATGGTGCCGTCGGCCACGGCCCCTGAGATCATATTGACTATGCCGCATTTCAACCGCGGCTCGCCGGCCAGGCGTATGCCCACCTTGTCCATCTTATAGGTGGTGCGCCAGGAATTTTCAAAGAACAGCTGCGGCTCCTCAAGGTAGCCGTACTCCGGGCCGGGCAGCACGCGGATACGCCCCTGCGCATCGGCCCAGCCGCTGACTTCACAATAGGGCACGGCCGCGGCGGGTCCGCCCTGCGCGCCGCCCTCGGCGCTGCTCCTGAAACAGAAATAGGTCTGCAGGCCGTAATGCTTTTCGCCGAAAGTAATACGGTCGCCGGCCTCCGCGGGATAAACGCGGCTGTGCTCCGCCTCAATGCGCTTATCACCGCTATGCAGAAAAGCCGTATGGCGGGCGCCGGTCAGCACAAAATGCCCCGGCACCAGTATTTCGATCTCCGGGGCGGCCAGTATTTCAAGCGCGGGGCTGCCGGCGGGATTGCCCAGCATGAGGTTGCCGCGCCTGAGCGAAAAACAATCCATAGCCCCGCCCGGCGAAACACCGATATCCTGCAGTCCGTATACCGGCAGGCCGGCCTCCTCGCAGACGCCGGGCTTGAGCAGGCGGATATTATCCTTAATGCCTGCACCGGCGGCTTCCTTGCCGGCGGCGTCTACAGCCGCGCGCAGCTCCCTGGCCAGCTCAAGGGCTATGGGCGAATCGGAATGAATGCAGACGGTATCGGCCTCAATATCCTTCCAGACCGGGAAGCCGGGGTCGCCGCTTATATTAAGCCGCCCGCGCTTTATGATCTCTTCGGCCTGGGCCAGGGCCCCCTGCAAGCCGGTGATGGCTGCCCCGGGCGCTGAGCGGTCGGCCAGGCGCAGGCGGCCGCCCTCTTCGTCGTATTCATAGCGCCGGTCAACAAATGCCTCGCGCAGCACGGTAATACCCAGCTTGCGCGCGGCGAACGAGAGCTCGGAATCCGCCGGGGCTAATATTTCACCCACGCCGGAGCGCCGCAGCCAGCCGGCCAGCGTCTCGGCCAGGGCGGCATCGTGCCAGGCGTCGTTATACAGCGCGCCGTGGAATTTAACCAGCTTTACCCCCGGCAGCAGCGCCAGCTGCGCGTCCAGCGCGGCCAGCATTTCCGCTTCCGGGATGCTCATGGTAGCCCGGCCGAAATTCTCCCGGTCAGGGTAGGAAAGATGGGCGGCCAGCCGCACTCCGTGCCGGTCCGCCAGGGCGCGGAAAGCCTCCACGCTTTCACGGTCGCCGGCATGGCCTTCGCAGGCCAGGTTGGCTATATGGATGAATTCCATCAACTTCCTGTCGCCTTCATGCAGGGGGCCCTGCTCGCCTATATCGCAGTTTATCAGCGTCATCCGGCCAGCCTCTTGAACACCACGGTATCGCCGGGCTCGATGGCGGGCAGCAGTTCAGGCGCCGTCATGCCCAGTATATTCCAGCCGCCGGCCGATTCAGCCGGGTACACCCCGGTCTGCTCGCCGCCTATGGCCACGGCCCCGGCGGGTACGGCAAGGCGCGGGGAATCAAGCCGCGGCGTGACCAACCGGGGGTCAAGGCCTATCAGGTAAGGGAAATGCGGGCGAAATCCTATCATGGCCACCAGGTATTCGGGCGCCGCGTGCCGGGTTATCACCTCTTCGGTGGTCAGGCCGGCCAGCTCGGCCACCCGCTCAAGGTCCTCGCCGTGGTAGGACACCGGCAGCAGGTGCCGCACGGACCGCTCCCGCAGCCGGGCTTCGTCCTCGGGCAGGCCGGCTATGCAGCCGTCCACTACGGCGCGCACCGCCTCCCAGTCGCAGAGCGGGTGGGCATGGGCCGCCAAAGCCGTATAGGAAGGCACCAGGTCATGCACGCCCAGCCGCGCCAGCCGGCCGTTCTTCTTAAGCTGCCTGTAGACATAAAGCACCCGCAGTGAGGTAAGCCGGTCTATGGCGTCGCCCAGCGTCCAGCAAAGGCAGGCGTCGCCAAGGAAATAGGTGGCAGGTTCAGCTTGCGGCATGTTCAAAGCGGTATCCCCATATCTTTACTTCAGGATTTATAGCTTTTTTCCCCCGCCGTTTCCAAGACGCCGGGGCCGCAGGGAACGCCAGGTTAAAATTGGAACGGCTCTTCAGTAATTAATTAAGGATACGGTCCGGGCTGCGCGGGCGCGGCAAGCGGTATTATTCTTCAACGGCGTCCGCTTCTATTATGCGGCAGCCCACCCGCGTGGCCGACAGGTTAAAAAGCTTTATCTTTATCCTGCCGGTATTCTGCAGGTGAATAAGGAAATCGGCGGCATTGGCGGGCTCTATCCCCGCCACTTCGGGGAAGTCCGCGCTGATGTCGGCGTGGTAGCTTATCAGGTATTCCCGGAGGAGCGCCTGCGCCACTTTTTCACGGGTTCCGCCTTCTTTTAACATCATCATGCCCTCTGCATTTATATTAACAAAAAAACGGCACTCATTTCCCGCGCCCCGCTATTTAGCTTGTTACGGTGACATAATACTGATAAAGCGCAACAGGTATTATGTCACCGCTATCCCGGCCGGAAAGGTATGGTCTGGCGGCACCTGGGGTAATTGGGGCAGCCCCAGAATTTGGAACCGGCCCCGGGTCCGCGCTGGGCTATGCGCAGCACCATAGTAGTTTTGCAGACGGGGCAGACAGGATCATCGGCCATAAGCGCCTGTATCTTCTCCCTGGCCTCCAGCTCGGCGCGCATTGCCGCAGGCATAGCCACCCGGTCCCGCTCCCCCGCCTTAAGCGGCGGCGGGTCCGTGGGGATAAGCGTAGCGCGGCTTTTGGCCCGGGCAGGCGGCTGCTGCGCGGCCGCTTTTGCTTCCGAAAATATTTTTTCCAGCCCGGGACCGTCAATAAGCTCTATGCGCTTGTCTTTAGCAAGCTCAACAGCGGCCCGGGTAAAGCTGCCGGCGGTTATCAGCGCCGCACCGCTGGCGGTGGAAGCCGTCATCACCCCATAAAGCGCGCGCACTGCTTCTTCATTCACTTTATCGGTTTTCCAGTGCTTACACTGAATTATCAATTTCTCGCCGCCTTTTTGGGCAAAAAGGTCGCTCCCTCCATACGGCTCATCACCCCCCATTTCAAACACCGAATAGCCCTTGCGGCGGTAGTATTCCGCAACTAAAGACACGCACTCCTGCCAGGTAACCGCCTTGCTGCCGGTAAACCCCGCCGTTGTATTGAACAAATTACCCTTGGAAGCCGCCATTATGGCCGAGAGAATGCCGCACAGAAAAGCGAACACGGCGAATATTCTAAACAAAGCCGACAGAGCATCTTCCAAATGGAACAGCTCTACAGGGAACAACTGAATTGCCAGGCTGCTGAGCAACAACACCGCGCCGCTGCCAACCCCCACCCACCAGGGCAGCGAGACCAGGAATTCAAAAATATTTTCGTTCCTTCTTGCCATTGCTATTTAATATGGTGACATAATACCTATTGCGCGCAATAGGTATTATGTCACCGCATTCCTGCTGCCGCGCTCTTTAAAAAACTCTTTCAGACCTTCAAAGTCCCCCACGCGGGCGCATTTCGGCACGGAACGCAGGAACTTGCCGCCGTAGCGCTTGGTCTGCACGCGCGGGTCAAGGATCACCACGGCGCCAAAATCTTTTTTGGTCCGGATCAGCCGCCCGAACCCCTGCCGGAACTTGACCACCGCCTTGGGCAGGGTGTGATCCGTAAAGAAGTTCAGGCCTTTCGCCGTCATCCACTCCTCGCGGGTCTCCTCCAGCGGCGTATCCGGCGAGGTGAACGGCAGCCTGGCAATTACAACGCAGGCCAGCGCCTGCCCTGTAACATCCACGCCCTGCCAGAAAGTATCCGTAGCCAGCAGCACCCCGTTGCCGGCATGCTTAAAGTCCGCTATCAATTTCGACGGCAGCTGCTCCCCCTGCCTGAACACCGGCCTGCCGCCCAGCCGCCCGGCCAGCTCCAGGGCCGCGCGCGTAAGGGCCCCCCAGCTGGTAAAAAGCAGGAATACCCCGCCTTCCACCGCCCCGCAGACCTTAACGCAGGCCTCTATTACCGCTTCCTCGTACGCCTGGCCTTCGGCAGGGTCCGGTATACCCTCCGGCACCAGCAGGGCCGCCTGGCTGGTATAGTCGAAGGGCGAATCCAGCAGCAGCTCAAGGCCGCTGTCCAGGCCAATGCGCGACTTTATCATTTTGAACGAGCCGTCCACCGCCAGCGTGGCCGAGGTGAGTATTACCGGGTAATTGCTGCCG
>PEXO01000219.1 GCA_002779045.1 Elusimicrobia bacterium CG08_land_8_20_14_0_20_59_10
CTGCGCTTCCGGCAGCCCGCCCTTGTCGGATGAGGATTTAGCCACAGCCAGCACCCGCAGGCCGCGCCCGGAAAGCTCGCCCACGGCTGCCAGCACTCCGGCGGCAGCTTCCGCGGGGAGGTGGCACAGGTCTATTATCGCTTCAGGCGCGCCCTTGGCCGCGACCAGGTAGCGCTTATGGTCCGGCGACTCCCAGGCGTGCGCCAGGGACAGCAGGTTCTTTAAAAGCGGATACTCCCTCACGACCTTCCAGTTCCCGTGCAGGTGTTCCGTGCCTTCCAGGCAGCAGCCGCCCACCCGTTTAAGCTCTTTCTCTATCGGGTCGAAAGGGTCCGCCTGGCTGGCAAGTATGGAATACTCGGCCAGGGCGTGAAACTCTTCCGGCAGCGCGTCAGTGCCGTCCTCAAGCGTATGGGACCGGCCCTCCGTCCACAGCTCGCGCAACCGCATGGAATTGAGCGTCAGCGTGCCCGTCTTGTCCGTGCACAACACAGTGGCCGCCCCGATGGTCTCTATGGCCTGCATTCGCCGCGTAAGCACATTCTTGCGGGAAATGCGCCAGGCGCCTATCGTAAGAAAAATTACCAGCACTACGGGGAATTCCTCGGGGAGCATGGCCATCCCCAGCGTAAGGCCCGCCAGGAAGCCGTCCAGCCCCGGCGCGGTCCAAGCGAGCTCAAGGGTGCCGGTGCTCTTTGTTACCGCGGTCAGGGCCGTTATGGTGCCGGGCTGGGCAGCCAGCGGCATCAGGCCGGAGCCGAATTTGAAGCCGGTCCCCGTGAAGGTGGAGACAACGCTTTCGGCCAGGGCGCAGTTGAGCGAGAACCCGGCGCCGGTGGAGATGGCGCCGCCGTTGGAGACCAGGTTACGGCGGATGGAATTGTCCCCGCCTGACAGGGGAATGCCGGAAAAAGCCCCGCGCGCCGGCGCGATAAGCAGCGCCGCCGCGAGCATCAGGATATTCAGTTTTCCGGGCATTTTTCCCCCGCCTGTTTTACCGGGTCTTACCTGCCTGGGGGAGCAGCGAGCTTATGCGCGCCAGCAGCACGCGCGGGCTTATGGGTTTGAACATATAATCTTCGGCGCCCGAGTCCAGGCCTTCCACCCGCGTCACCACTTCGCGGGCCTCCCCGGTGAGCATGAGTACCGGTATATGGCTGGTATTGGGGTCCGCCTTCAGGTTCCTGCAGACTTCTATC
>PEXO01000242.1 GCA_002779045.1 Elusimicrobia bacterium CG08_land_8_20_14_0_20_59_10
TGGTCGTAATTGAAAGACCAGGTATTGCCCTTGGGGTCTGTCAGGGCCGAAAGCTGACCGCCGGCGCAAGCCGGGCAGGCACCATTGCCATAAGAGAACCTTGTGACGAAGTTCTGCGGGTTAACGACCGAGGTGACGTTGCCACTCAGGTCATAGGTGAAGGTGGTGCTGCGGCCCAGCGGGTCAATGAGTTCGGTCACGTGCAGGTCGGCGTCACGCTTGTATCTGGTCTCACGGCCCAGCGGGTCGAGGCTCCTGGACAAGCCATTGGCATATTCGTACTTATAGGCAGAGCCTAAAGCGTCCCGCAGTTCCAGCAAATGCCCGGCTTTGTCATAGTCCATCCTGGTCGTATTGCCCAGCGCGTCCTCGGCCAGGGCCAGGTTGCCGTAGCTGTCGTAATCCAGCCTGGTCACGCGGCCAAGGGGGTCGGTTACCTTTATAGGCCGGGAATAATAGTCGGTGCGCTCGCCGTAATCGTCACGGTAGTTGCGCTTTACTTGGTATTGAATCGTGGTGGTGCTGCCAAGTGCGTCGAAAATGGTCTCGGGGTCGCCGTTGGCGTTGCGAGTGTACTTGGTGGTGCGGCCCAACTGGTCGGTGGCTGAGGCAAGATTGAAGTCGGCGTCGTATGCCATGGCGGTCTTGCTGCCCAGCGCGTCGGTTATGCCTGTAACCAGCTTCTGCCCATGGTCGCTGACCTGGGTATATTCAGTCCTGTTGCCCAGGCCGTCTGTGATGACCGTTTTAGAGGCTGCATCGTTGTAGTAATGTTCCAGGCGGTTCACGCCGCCATCTGACTCGCTGGTCAGCACGCGGCCGGAGGCGTCATAGGTGTAATTCTCTCCGGCCAGCGCCCCGCTCTTAACTGAAGACATGAAACCGGCCGCGTCATAGCCGAAAGCCTTTCTGCCGCCGTCAGGGTAGGCCACGCTGATGGCGCGGCCCTGCTGGTCGTAAGTGAAGATGGTCTTTCTTCCCAACTCGTCGGTAACGACAAGGGGCAGGCCTTTCGTATCTCGCTCGAAGGCGAAGTAGCGGTCATGCATGTCGGTTATGCGGGCCAAGCCGTTGGGACCGTGGGTGTAAGTGAGCCAGCTGCCGTCGGCCGCGTTATAGCGGCTGGGCCGCCAGACGCCGGGTTCAGGGGCAGGCAGGAAATCTATGGAGTCGCCTTCCGGCGTCTCCACCCGGAAACCGCGTTTGCCCAACGCCAGCCGGTAGGGCGAGGCCAGTGGAGGACGATAGTAATCATAAGCGCCGGAACTCTTGGCTTTATATGGCCTGAAGGTCCAGCGTGCGTTGTTTACGTCGGTGAACACGGCCCTGCCGTCCGGGAACTGCTCTATCTTAAGGGCCGTGCTTTCCGCCTGGCCGCCATAGAGGGAATTATAATACAGGCTGAAAACAGGCGGGATGGATTTGCCGGCCTTTGCCATGCACCCGATATCAATCCGGTTATTACCGAACGCCAGCCGGAACTCCTCCTGAAGCTGGCCTTCGGGATAGTCGTGCTTCGCCTCCAGGCTTTCTAGCAGCGTCTCGAACCTGGCGGTAACGTGGTTGACCCGTGCGAAATCCAGAATAGATACGGCTTCACTGACATTGTTATGCCCCAACCGCATGAACAGGTCGTAAAACCATTCCACAAGGCGGCCGAGAAATTCCAGATCCCTATATTCACCGCGCGCCAGCAGCCATGCCGTTATGCCGTTGCGCAGTTCGGTTTCTTTACCGTAGTCGGCGAAATTTCCCGAATAATGCCGGCTGACGTGCGGCGTGCCGGTCTCAAAAGGGGTGAATGAGACCTGGCCGTAATTAAAGAAACTTGTTATCTTTGCCCCGCCTGTGGTTCCCCCGCCGCCGGAGCCGCAGCTTACGCTCACAGCGCTGTAGCACTCGTTAAGATACATCCACCCCAGCGAACTGCCGCCGGAGCAGGTACAAAGCACATAAGGCTCGCCGGGCATTGGTATATAGGCCCCGGCTGGCCTGGCGCCGGCCGCGAACAACAGGAATATGGCGGCCAGTTTCCTCATCGGGTCAGATGCACGGTATAGCCAGCAAACAAGCCATGTGCGCCCTCGTCCTGCAGCAGCAGGGTAATATCGAAACTGCCGCGCGGCAGGTAAATATTCAGGCCTGTCACCAGCCCCAGCGTGCCGCTGCGCTCGCCGTAATTGTTCAGCATGGACAGCTGCGCCCCGAAGTTCCAGCCGCCATGCGGGCTAAGCGGCATCAACTTGCGGCCCATTAGGCCCATGGCTGCGCGGTAGGTTTCGGATTCGGCTGGTTTATAGTAATCGTAGGTCCAGGCCAGGTCATAACGGTTCCTTAACAAGGTCGAACCGACCCGCAGGTTCATCGACGAGGCGGGGTAGTCGCCCCCACCCATGCTTTGTATGCCGAAAGTACCGAACCAGCGCCCTATATTGAAGGACTTGGGGTTCAGCGGAAGCGAGAGGTCGGACCAGGAATCCAGCTTTACAGGCTGGCCATCCTTCATGGCCCAGAGTTCTCCCCCGCCAGGCCATTCCACCGAGAAAGGTTTCTCAGGCGGCAGGGGCAGGGCAGCGGCGGCCTGCGCCACCACCGCCGGGCGGCCGACTGGTTGTATGAAGGTATAGGCCTTGGCCGCCTTCAGGATGGTGGTGCCGGAAGCGTTCACCGATGAGCCCTCGAACTGCGGCGGCAGGGACCCGGCCTGACAAACGTGCGGGAGCAGCAGCAAGGCGGCAATCAGGAGTCTCACTTACTCACCCCGAAGTAAATGGTGTAGCCCAGCGACACGGTGACGCTCCCGCTGTAAGGTCCGTTCATGGCCACGTCGAAGAAGAGGTCTATCGAGCTGTCCTTGATGAAGTAACTCAGGCCAGGAGACAGCAGGAAAGTGAAGTTCTTCTCCGGAGCTGGGATGCGCTCTCCCTTGGCTGCCAGTGTAAGGTTGATTGGAATGACGGACAGCGGGGTATTGTAGCGTCCCACCGCGCCCAATGTGAGGCCGTTGTAATCCGACAGTTCGTTGCCACCGTTTATAGAGGCGTTGGCAGAGACGTCGATGCGCTCGCTTAAGAACTTGCCCACGCGGGTGCTGAAGGAATAAAGGGTGCGGTCGTCGGCCCGGTTCAGACTGCCGCCGGTGAAAAGAAGATAGCGGCCTTTCAGCGTTGGTTTCGCTACGGAAGAAGACTTCAAGGGAGGACGCTTGGCCAGGTCGTCGATGAAAGCTTTAGTTATAGCCTGCGGTTCCGGGGCCTTGTATAGCGCGAAGTTCTTTGAAGCCTCAGCGGCGGCGGCCTTGTAGGAGCCAAGGCGCTCCAGGGCCAGCGCGTAGCCAACATGGCAGCGCGGTTCAGCTTGGTTGCCCTCGCACAGTTTGTCGTACTGCACGGCGGCCTGCGCGAAGCGCCGCTGGGACATCAGCATATTAAGCGAACCCGAGGCTGTTTCGAAGTCCCCGGCAGGGGCGGGTACGTCGAGCTTCGGGAGTTTTACTGGTTTTCTATTCAGCCAGGCCGGGACCGAGGCCGAAATATCGTCGGAGGCGGACTCTAGGCCGGCGGCGTTGAAGATCTCGGAAAGGTAGAAGCGTATCTCCGGGTGGAGTGGCTCGGCTATCAGGGCGCGGTCTATGGAAGTCAGGGCGGCCTCGCTGAGTCCGGCGTAGGCGAGGGCATAGGCGTACTCGCCGAGCACGGGGGCGGCGTTGGTCTTCTTTACTGCTTCTGAATATATAAGGAGGGCGTCCTGCGGTGAAACTGAGCTGGAAAGTATGGCTTCACGGGCTGAAAGCAGGGTTTTATCGGTGGCGGCATATGAACTGGTTGCGCAGATTGCCAGCGCGCAAAGAAGCAGAACAAAGCTGTTTTTCATTATCCCCTAACGCTAACCCGCGAAAATCCCGACGACGATATGATATGAAATACATAAAAGTGGTTCAAGCCACAGAAGGCGGGGGGGGGTAGCCGTACCTCCGCCGCCTTCCGTTCCTGTAGCGCGCTTTAGAAGTTGAACTTGTAGCCCTTCAGGCCCAGTTCCTTCTGCATCGCGATGACCTCCTGCTGGGTCTCCTTGTTGAGCGGCACGCCGCGGTCCTTGCGCTGCAGCCAGGTCAAATGCTCCTTCTCGCCGGCCGTGTAGATGCGCTTGGCGCCGGGCATTTTCTTCGACGCGCGCAGCTGGCGCAGGATATCCCCGGCGGTCTTCTTGAAAGAGCGCAGCGGCACGAAGTGCCCGATGTCGATGGCCAGGAAGAAATGGCCCAGCGGGTACGGGATCTTTTTGCCGTTCTTGTCCACGCCGAGCAGCGCCTTCAGGTACGCGCCGTCCTGCAGCGCGGCCGAGAGGATCTCCACCACCGTGCAGTAGCCGTAACCCTTGTAGCCGGCCAGCTCTTCGCCTATGCCGCCCAGCGGCACCAGCGCGGCGGTGCCCGCCACCAGGTCCTTGAGCACGGTGCGCGAGTCGGTCTTGGAGTTGCCCTTTTCGTCTATCACCCAGCCCTTAGGCATCTTCTTGCCCAGCTTGGCGTATACCTCTATCTTGCCGCGCTGCGTTATAGGAGTGGCGCAGTCGAGCAGGAAAGGGAACTTCTAGTCGGTGGGGATGGCGAACGTGAGCGGGTTGGTCCCCATCATGTTCTCCACGCCGAACGTCGGGGCCACCGACGGGCGGGCGTTGGTGCCGGTGATGCCTATCATGCCGGCCTTGGAGGCGAGCATGGCGTGGTAGCCGGCTATGCCGTAATGCGTGGAGCTGCGCACGGCCGTCATGCCGAGGCCGAATTTCTTCGCCTTCTTCACGGCGATCTCCATGGCGTGCTTGGCAATCACGTGGCCCATGCCGTTGTGGCCGTCTATCACGGCGGTGGTAGGCGTCTGCTTGACAATCTCGAACTTCGCCTTGGGCAGTTGTATGCCCTGCTTGATCCGGTCGTAATAGATCGGCTTGAGCCGGGAAACGCCGTGCGAGTCGATACCCAGCTTGTCGGCCGTTATCAGCACGTCGGCGCAGACGGCGGCGTCCGCGGCGGGCACGCCTATGCCCTTGAACACGTCGCGCATGAAGCGCTCCATCACGTCGAACTTAACCCACTTCGAACCTTTTTCTATTTCCATGTTATCCTCCGTAAGATCGTTAACGTCCCTTCTCTATAATGTCCGCGAGCGCGGCCGCCGCGCCCAGCCCGTCGGGTATCCCGGCCTTCGAAAAAGCCTCCGCCATGGCGGCCAGGCGGGCGGGCTCGCCGGTGAAATTGCGCACCGCGGCCGCGAGCTCCGCGTCGAAATCCGGCCCCTCCTGCAGGCAGAGCGCCGCCCCCGGCCCGGCCAGCGCCAGCGCGTTGTGGCGCTGGTGGTCGCCGGCGGAAGCGGGCAGCGGCACTAAAATAGAGGGCTTGCGCAGGTGCGCCAGCTCGGCCACCGTGCTGGCCCCGGAGCGGGAGACTACCAGGTCGGCCGCCGCGTACAGGGCAGGCATGTCCTCGCGGTAGTCGAAGGCCTTAAGCCCGGGCGCGCCGTCGAGGCCGGTAGCCGCGTAGTCGGCCTGAACCGCCTCGAAATTATTGCGCCCGGTTGCCGTCGGGCGCGCTGGAGAGTGGGGGGGAGCGTTTGTTTTAATCGTCGGCTGGGGCGGGCTCAAGGCTATGCCAGTGCCGTATCAGGCGCTATGCGTATCAGACGGCCTATGGCTTCGTAATCAACCCGCGGGTCCAGCTGGCACTGTTCGTCCGGCGGGCCGCAGGCGTGTTCATACAGCGACGGCTGCGCGGCCGGCCGGAATCCCGGGAATTCCACCGGCAAGGCCCAGGTGGGTTAGCAGCCGCACCAGTTCTTTATCGTTAAGGATTACGGCTACCGGTTTCATCTCAAGGCCGCACCTGGGGCAGGTGAGCGGATATACTTCAAAAACCCGCGCCAGGCAGGCGTTAGCCAGGCGGTCGGCGTTTTCGTTGGTGAGAGGTTCGCGCTTGTATTGGTATATGCCCATAGTTCGTATTTTAGCAAAAAATACGAACTATGGGCGCAAACTCCGGCGCGGCGCCACAGGGAGGGGGGAATTGAAAACGGGGGGGAGTTCGCTTTTACAGGTAGAAGGCGAACAAGCGGTCCCCCACTAAAGCATGATATGAATACGTAGCGCTGAGGTTATT
>PEXO01000063.1 GCA_002779045.1 Elusimicrobia bacterium CG08_land_8_20_14_0_20_59_10
CGCCGACGCGGAGCTCCTGGCCGACGCCTCGCGCTGCGAGCTGCGCGAGAAAGCGGACCGCATCTCGGGCCAGAAATCTGAAGCTGACAGTCTGAAAAATACCGTGGACCGCCTGAAGGCCGCGCTGGAGGATGAGAAGCGCAGGCGCGCCGAAGCCGAACTGGCCGCCGCCGCTTCGCATTCCGCGCTTAACGAGAAAACCGAGGAGATCACGGTGCGCGGGACCGAGATGGAGGCGCTTAAGCACGGCATAGAGCGCCTGAAACACGCTTTTGAGGAGGAGCGCGCCAAGCGGGTGGAAAACGAAGTTCTCGTAGAAACCGCCCATTCGGTGCTGCGCGAAAAGCAGGAAGAGTTCGTGCGCGCCCAGAAACTTATAGAGCAGCTTAAGGACAAGCTTCGGCTATGGAAGAGCAAATAAGCCAAATAAGCGACCTGGAGGGGCTTAACTCGGAACTTGAATGCTTCATTTCCGACCTCCATGGCCGGGCGGAGGCCCTGTCCGCGCGCGTAAAAGTCCTTGAAGAGGAGCTGTCCTCGGCCCGCGCCTTGGTAAATAACCTGACGCAGAAGGAGGGCTCCCTTTCTGCGGCGCTCGAAAAACTGAGGTCCTCCCAGCTTAGCGAAAGCGCCAAAGTCTCGGAGCTGTCCCTGGAGCGGGATACCCTGGCCCGCCAGCTTGAAACGGTTTCGGCCAGGCTCGAAAAGTCACAGGTTCTCGCGGCCGAAAAAGAAAAGCTGCTGAAGGAGGTCCGCGCCTCGGCCAAAGAGGAGTCGGCAAAGCTTTCCGCGGCTATCGAAGAACTCCATGCTTCCCTGAATAAAGAAACTTCCAGGGTTTCCTCCATAACTTCAGAGCGTGACGACCTGGCCCGCAGGCTGCAGACCCTTACCGAGCTGCAGGCCGGCGCTAAAGCCATGCTGGGGGAGAAGGATACTTTGCTTGAAGAGGCGCATGCGGCCGCCAAGGAGAATTCGGCCGAACTGTCGGCGATAATCGCCCAACTGCGTTCTTCCGTGGGTGACGAAAGCGCGAAAGTGTCGGCCATGAATTCGGAGCGGGATTGGCTGGTCAGGCAGCTTGAGGAGGAGAAAGCCGCGTCCGCCAGGAAAGACGCTTTGCTTAAAGAGGCCCGTTCGGCCGCTAAAAATAAGACCGACGAACTTTCCGCCGCCATTGAGGAGGCCAGGGCTTCTTTGCTTAGCGAAAGTTCCAAAATCCCGGCGCTGACCTCGGCGCGGGAAAGCCTTACCCGCCAGCTTGAAGCGGTTTCAGCCCAGCTCGAAGACTCCAGGTCTTCCGCTTCCGAAAAAGAAAGGTTACTTAAGGAAGCCCGCGCGGCCGCGGCGGCGGCCGGGGCCGAGGCAGCCTCGCTGAACGCCCGCCTCCAGGAGATGGCGGCCGCCGCGGCCGGCGAGGCCGAAGCCGAAAGGGCCCGCTGCGCCGCGCTTTCCGAAAAGGTTCACAACGCCGACGCCCTGCTTAAAAAAAAGGAATTCGAACTTGAAGACGCCTGTTCCGCCCTTTCAAGCCTGCAGAGCGAGTGCGCGCTGCTTCGCCGCAGCCGCGAGGAACTTGGAGAGAAATTCTCACGGGAAATACAGGCGGAGAACGAAATGCTGAAGGAGGCACAGGCTCGTGTGCTCGAGCGGGACGCCGTGATCGCGCGGCTTTCCGTTACCGAGGAGACGTTAAAAAAGGAGGCGGAAGTCTTAAAGAAGGAAAAACAGGCTCTCCTTTCCAAGGCGCATAAGAAATCGGCCTCGGCAAATTCCGCCAAGATCCCGGAGCTGGAGCGCCAGCTTTCCAATAAGGAAAGCCGGCTGGTAGAGCTGCGTACGGAACTGAAAAATATCAGGGCGGAAAAGACCGGGCTCCAGGCCGGTGAAAAGGCTTTGCGGGATGAATTAAAGGCCAGGCCTTACCGGGCCATGCTGCGCGAGGCCGAGGAAAAACTGCTGATCAAGGAAAAAATGCTCGCTGAGATGAATTCCCGCATGGAAAAGATCAACGGCGATTTTGAAGCGCTCAAAGAGCGCGGCCAGGCGGCCGGGGCTTCGGGCTATATCCCCGACTTTGAGGAGATGGTCGAGGGTGTCGCCCACCAGGTAGCAAATTCCATAAGCATCATTCGCAGCCATGCGGAATTCTGCGCCGAAACGCCCGAGGCCGACGGGGCCAGGGAATCGCTGAACGTAATAGTCCGCAATATCGTGGCCCTTCAGAAGAAGATAGCCGTCATTGTCGATTTCTCCCGGCCGGTGATCCCGCAGCGCTCACCTGAGCGCCTGGCGGCCGTGGTTTCGGAAATTATGGATAAACTCCGTTCGGCGGGCAGGTTCGGAGGTGTTAAGGCCAGTCTTACGGGCGGGGAAAAACTGGCCCCGATAAACATTGACCGGGTGCGTTTCGCCGCCGCGGTGGAGCAGCTGCTCGCAAATGCCGTGGAGGCCATGCCGGTCAAAGGCGAGCTGAAGGTGACGCTGTCGGCCGCTGACGGGAAACAGCGGCTTAATATCTCCGACGATGGCGCGGGTATAGATAAAAAAAATCTCGCGGTCGTGTTCCATCCTTTTTTTACCACGCGCCCGGGCAAAATGGGGCTGGGTCTTACCCTGGCCAGGAATGTCGCCAGGTCGCACGGCGGGACGCTTGAGCTTGTCAGTGAGCCCGGGCGCGGAACAGTCGCCGTTATGGAACTCCCGGCAGGCTGACTTGCACGGAGTCCAGGGAAAATATGGCACGCATCCTTATAGTGGACGATGAACCGGATATGCGGCTTGCGCTGCGCAATGTCCTGAAGCTGCGCGGTTATGAGATCTCCGAGGCGGGGGACGGCCCTTCCGCTTTGAAAATGGCGGCTGAAACCCCGCCTGACCTTGTACTGCTTGATATGCGGCTCCCCGGCATGGACGGCATTGAGGTGCTGGACGGCCTGAGGAAGATCAACGACACGCTTCCCGTTGTTATGATCACCGGCTACGGGCATATACAGTCCGCCGTGGATGTTATGAAGCTTGGCGCCTGCGAATACCTGCAGAAGCCTTTTGAAAATGCCCAGCTTGTCGAGACGGTCAGGAAATATTTACACGGCGCAGCGCAGCCGCCCAGGCGCTTTCCGGCGCCTGCAGGAGAAGCGCCGCCGGCCGCGCGGCCCGGAGTCCGCGGCAGCCGGCGCGGACCGGCCTATTCTTTTGCGGCCGCTCTTGTTCTCCTGCTGGGTTGCGCGGCCGTTTACCGGTATATCCGTGTAAGTTCCGCTTCTTACTACCGGGAATATCCCGGAGTAGCGGCTAATATTTCCTCGTTTGTGTGGACCAAAGATAAGCTATACGCCGGGGACTGGCTTGCCCAGAACGTAACTGTTTACGTACAGGACAAGGCCGGGCTAAGCCTTAAGCAGACCTTCCCCCTTAAAAAAACCCACATAAGCGGGCTTGCCGTGGCTGACGGCACCCTGTACGTGGCTGATTCCTGGAAGGAGACCATAGAGGCCCGGACCCTGGCGCCCGGGCTGCCGCTGCAAAAAAGGCTTTCCCTCCCGGACAAGGTGGTAGCGCTTTTTTACGACGGGAAATACTTGTGGACTTGTGACGCGGAGGGCAATGTGGTGTCCCGTACCCTGGATCCCGGACTTACCCCGGTTATTTCTTTCAAACTGCCGGAAAAGCCCGACCAGATATTCAAGGACGGCAAGTATCTCTGGGCCGCGGTTTCCGCTACCGGGAAGATCTACCGGCACAAGATCGACGGCGCCTGTTCGCTGGACGGGGTTTTTACGCTTAAAACTTTAAAGGCCGGGTATCCGCTTTCGGCGTTCGCCTGGAAAAACGGCCGGCTGTGGGTGGCAAGGGACGGCCTCGGGGTCATTTCCGAAGCCGGCGGGGGGGAGCTGGTGCCGGAGCAATAGTATTGTCCCGGACAATGGTTCAATAGCCCGGGGTTTGCCGGGCGATAAAAAAACCCGCTGGAGCGGGTTTTTTTATCGGCGGAATGTCTCCGCTTAAGGCTGCAGCGCAATACAGGAGTCGGGAGACCCCGTGCAGGTGATCTTCTTCGTGGCCAGTGTATATTTAAGCGTGTAGCAGCCATACGCGCTGGGGCAGGCCGCATTCCCGGCTTTGCGCGTGGCGGTGACGGTGGTGGCGTTACCGGTGATGTTGAAGAACTTCAGCCCGGTGGCGGAAACGTCGAGATTATTTATATTGGAGGTGTAGGCCCCGGTCCTGAGCAACTCCCTGTCCTGGGCGCCGGCCATGGCTGAAACCGCGTTTATTCCCTCGGCGGCCCGTCCCTTCTCAACAATCTTGAAGTATTGGGGTATGGCGACCGAAGCGAGAATACCGATGATCAGCACCACCACCAGCAGCTCGATAAGTGTGAAGCCTTGTTTAATGTTTTTCATGACGACCCTCCTGCACTATGTTTCTTAATAAGAGTATAGCACAAAATACACGGGATCGTGTGTTGCGGATGTGGTTTTTTTGTGAAGATTGGCTGCAGGCCCTCAAGTCGGGGGTTCCCATTTGTAGCCTAGTCCTTCTATGGTCAGCAGGCATTCGCTCATGCCGCCCAGGCTTTTCCGGAGGTTCTTTATATGGGTGTCTATTACCCGGCTCGTGTTCAGGTACGGCCTGCCCCAGACCCTTTCCATGAGGAACTGCCTGGTCATTACCCGCCCGTTCTTTTTCACCAGCAGGTAGAGTATCTCGAATTCTTTGGGAGAAAGTTCCAGCTTCCTGCCGGATATTTTCGCCTCGTGGCGCGGATGATCTATCGAGAGGTTCCCGGAGACGACCACCTCGTCCGCCTCGTCGCGGTACTCCGCGGAAAAACTCCTGCGCAGAAGGGCTTTGACCCTGGCTATGAATTCCGCGGGGCTGAAGGGCTTTGTCAGGTAATCGTCGCCGCCCAGTTCCAGGCCCAGCACTTTACTCACTTCGCTGCGGTCGGTCGTCAGGAAAATTATCGGTACGAGCCGGGAGGCGTTCGCCGAGGAGCGTACCTGGCGGCAGAAATCAAGGCCGCTCATGCCGGGGAGCCGCAGGTCCACCACCATCAGGTCCGGGGTGAACTTGACGAGGGTCTGAATCGCCTGTTCAGCGGAGGTGCAGGTGAGAACATTGAAATTCTCCAGCTCAAGCCGCTCCTTTACGGATCTAAGCAGCGTCAGTTCGTCGTCCACTACAAGTATGGTGTGCCTGGCTTTCATAACGCCGGAAGAAAAACCGTGAAGACGCTTCCTTTGCCGGGAGAACTTTCCAGCTCTATGCGTCCGCAGTGCTGCTCCATGATGAATTTTGAGATGAAGAGGCCCAGGCCGGTGCCCTGCCGCGAGGCCGGGTGGCCGCGTCTGCCGGAATTTATCCTGTAGAACTTGCTGAAAAGGTTCTTTATTTCATATTCCGGTATGCCCACCCCGGTGTCCCTGACGCGCACCTGCTGCCAGCCCGGCGCGGCTTCAATGAACACGCAGACGGAGCCGGCATTGGTGAATTTTACCGCGTTGCCTATTATGTTGGACAGGACCTGGTAGAGCCGGTCAGGGTCGCCGCGGGTTTCCGGTATCTCCTGTCCGACTATCAGCTCGATCGTCAGGTTCTTCTGCGCGGCGTACGGCCGGAAGGAGCGGACCGCCCTGTCCGCCAGCTCTTCAAGGTTGATGGTCTTTATGTCCAGTTCAAGCTTGCCTGATTCGATCTTCGAGACTTCCAGCAGCGAATCTATGAAGCGGTTAAGGCGCTGCGAATGTTCGTTTATGGAAAAAAGCTGCTCCGGTATCCTGGTATATTCGCGCTTTTCCGCCAGTTCCTTTATGAGGTCCGAACATAATTCTATGCCGGTGACCGGCGAGCGCAGGTCGTGGGTTATGCTCGAAATAAAATCGCTCTTCATATCGTCGAGCTCTTTGAGCCTGTTGGCCATCTCGTTGAACTCGGCCGCAAGCATGCCCATTTCATCCCGGCTGGTCACGGGTATCCTGTGGTCCAGGTGCCCGGAACCTATCATGCGGGCGGCTTCGGCCATGGTCTGCATGGGGCCGGCTATCACCCGCGTTATTATCAGGGTGCCGATGCAGCCTATCGCGAACGCCAGCGAGAGTATTATGAAAAATCCGGCCGAAGACTGGCGCAATGAAGAATCCATTTCCTGGTTGATCAGCTGCAGGGAAAAATCCACGTGCGCGGTAACCTGCCGCCCCTTGTTGCTTACGGCGCTGAGCGAGGCTTTCAGTATTTCCACGCCGTTGTCCTGCTGCGTCTCCCATACGCCCGTGACCGGCGGGGAGAAGGTCTTGAAGAACAGCGGCAGGCGGAAGGGGGAGGGGGAGGAAAAAGGCCTGTAGTACCTGTCGCTGATAAAGACCCGGCCTGAGGAATCGGTGCAGGAAACGCCGATTATTTCCGGGGTCTTCAGGAATGTCTGGAAATAGGTGTATGCCGGGGAGTTCTTGGGAGAGCCATGCGTTTCCTTGCAGACTTCCGCCAGCGCCAGCAGTATCTGCAGGTTCTTTCTCTGGCTGTTGGCGGAGATGGACGACCATTCGCTGTGCAGGAACAGGATGCCGGTAACCGCGGAAATGGCCGTGAGGAGAACGAGGATCAGGAGGATCAGTTTGTTGCGTATGCTCATGAAAGGATTGTGGCCGTCCTGGATCCACAGGCCTTATGCGGCACCACAAAATCAATGCGCCCGGCGCGATTCGAACGCGCGGCCACTCGCTTAAAAGGCGAATGCTCTACCCCTGAGCTACGGGCGCTTATTTACACATCCCGAACGGTCGAAGGATAATTATACGATATATATCGCGCGCACACAAAGCAGCCGCGCGGCCGCCCAGCACCGGGGTTTGCTGGTGTTGCGCTATTGTGCTATACTGAAAAACGCCCCGGCCCTGGCGGCGTGCCGTGCTTTAGGGGCCCGGTTTCGCAATGACTTCTCTCCTTGAAAAAATCCGGGATTTTGAATCCCCTGTTGTTCCCGTACTGGCGGTCGTTTTTACCGTTTTTATCGTCTCCTGTATGCCGTACAGGATCATCGGCCACGGGTATCTGCCGAAAGACGACGTCACCAGGCATTCCGCGAAGGTGGTTTCAGGCAAAGCCTGGAGCGAGATCCTGGTTCTGCGCGGGGATATGCGGCTGGACAGTCACCCGGGCTGGCATGCCATACTGGGCGCCGTGCATAAAGCCACCAAGTGGCCGCCTTACGACCTGGCGGTGTTTTCCGTGGCCTCCCTGTTCCTGCTTGTAGCGCTGGTCCCGGTCTTCCTTATAAAAAGACCCGAGGCGTGGATCCTGGCTTTACTGATACTCGTTCTCTTCGACCTAGGCACTTTATATCGCCCGCTTATCGGCAGGCCTTTCCTTGTTACCACGGCATATATGATAGCCTTCGCAGCCGCCTGGCGGGAACTCAGGTCCGGGCCGGAACATGGCCCCGCGCGGTGGTGGGGGACGGCAGCGGCGACAGTTCTGCTTGCAGCCCTGTCGACCTGGATACACTGCGGCTGGTATCTGCTGGCGCTGCCTTGCGCGGCGCTGTTCCTGGCCCGTGAATGGCGTGCCGGCATCCGTCTTTCTACCGGCTCCCTGGCGGGGATAATCCTCGGTTCGGCCCTTACCGGGCACCCGGTCGGGTTCCTGGTCCAGACCACGAAGCATTTTTTCCTTTCCCTGGGGGATACTCCACAGCGCCTGCTTGTAGGCGAATTTCAACCCGCGGGCGGAGATTACGGGTTCCTCCTGGTCTTTGTGCTCCTCATTATGTGGCGCTTTATCCGGAACAGGTGGGATAGGAAAGTCGTGGACGGCCCGGTCTTCATCCTGGTCTGCATGTGCTGGGTGCTGGGTTTTATCGTCGGAAGGGTCTGGAACGATATCGGCCTTTGGGTCGGGCTGGTGTGGATAGCGCGGGAAATTGAAGGGCTCCTGGAAGGGGGCGCGGGATTTCGCTCGCTGAAACGCCTGCTCTTCTCGACCGCTGCGGTCTGCGTCCTGTTCCTTGCCCTCACCAATGACGCCAACGGGCGCTGGTCTTTATACCGGCCGGAGATGCATATAACCCCGGAAACAGTGAAGGACCTTTCGTGGCTTCCGGGGGACGGGGGGATAGTGTACAACGAAGACATGTTCGTGTTCTACGACATGTTCTTCAGAAATCCCCGCGCGAACTGGAAATATCTTCTTGGCTTCGAACCGGCCCTTATGCCCAAAGAGGACCTTGCCGTTTTAAGGGACATACAGCTCAAGAGCGGGGATAAAGATGCCTATGCTCCGTGGGTAAAAAAAATGAGGCCCGGGGACAGGCTCATCCTGCGGCGGTCTTCCATGTTCGAGCCCGATATCAAAGGCCTGGAGTGGAAGTTCATCGCCAACGCCGTATGGAGCGGCCGCCTGCCTAAAAAAAAGGCGGGCCGGTAGCACGCCCCGGCCGCCCCGCTGGAATTTCGCCTGCCGGATTATAATATAATATTTACGACATGGCGGGAAGAAAAAGATTCAAGCTCAAAGTGCGCATCAAGGTGCGCAATAAGCTGCTAAGGCGCGGCGGAGCCGCCGCCGGGATAGTGCTTGGGCTCGGCTTCATCGTCTGGCTTTCCGGCTACGCGCTGCAGACTTCCCGCGGCCTTCTCGACGGCCGGTTCTTTTCTTTCAAGCCGGTTTCCATCGTGATCAACTGCCCGGCCCCGGAAGCCGCCGCTTCGGCGCGGAAGCTCTTTTCCGGCGCTGTCAATTCCCCGCTTACCGCCGCGCGCTGCCGCGAACTCTCCAGGGAGCTGCGGCGGCGCCATCCCGCCCTTTCCTCCGCGAAGGTGTTCCGCAATTTTTTCACCGGGAAAGCCGAGGTGTCCGCCGCGGTAGAACCGGTGGTCGCCCCCGTGCTGCTTAACGGGGCCACCATGTACCTGGGGGAAACCGGGCGCTTCATGCGCGAAAACCTCTCCGGCCCTCAGCCGCAATTGTTCACAACGCAGCTGCAGGACGCTTCCCCGGTGCCGGGATTGGTGGCTTTCATTAAAGAAGTAAGGTCCCTGTATGCGGTTTTTTTCAGCAGGCCGGTGAAGCTTGACTGCGGCCGCGACGGTGCGGTTTTGATAACCCTGGAAGACGGCACCCGGGTACTGTGGGGGGGATTTGAATTCACCGGACTAAAAGTATTAAGATTGAACGAGGTCCTTAAGGACGCCCTGGCCAAACGCGGCGGGCCCTTGCGGATCGACTTGAGATGTTTTAAAGAGGGAAAGATCTTCGTTTCCACGCTCAGTTAGCGCCCGCAGCCAGCGGCCCCGCCGCGCGCGGCTTTCTATCCAAAGTTCTGCCTGGAGCTTTATAATATGGGAAAATCCGAAATTATCGCCGGGCTCGACATGGGGTCCTCCCGGGTCACCTGCGTTATCGCCGAGCACGACGAAGAACACAATAAAGTGCGCATCCTCGCGGGAGCCTCCGCCCCGTGCAAGGGCCTTAAGGGCGGCGTGGTCGTCAATATAGAGGAGACCGCCCGCGCCATAGAGCACGCCATGGACGCGGCGGAAACCAAGGCCAACGAGGTGGTGGGCGAGGTCTACCTGGGCGTTCGCGGGTCGCATATACAGGCTTTCGACAACAAGGGCGGCTACAATATAGCGCGCACCGACAAGGAGATAACCGCGGAGGACGTGGCCAGCGTCATAGAAAGCGCCAAGACCGTGCCGCTTTCCTCCGACCGCGAGATCCTGCACGTGATCCCGCAGGGCTTTTCCCTGGACAGGCAGCGCGGCGTCCCTAACCCCATCGGGATGGAGGGGGCGCTGCTGGAAGTGGGCGTCCACATAGTGACGGCCTCCACCCCGGTCATAAACAACCTGGTGAAATCGGTCTTCAAGGGCGGTTTCCGCGTGGCCGACACGATCTACACCCTGCTGGCCGTGGGGGAGTTGGTGGTTTCCGAGGAGGAGAAGGACCTGGGCTGCCTGCTGGTGGACACCGGCGGCCAGACCACCTCCCTCGCGGTATATTCAGAGGGGAGCATGCATTTTTCGAAGGAGATCCCGCTCGGCGGCGACCACGTAACGCGCGATATCGCCTACGGGCTGGGCACCACCATGTCGGCCGCGCAGGAGATAAAGGAAAAATTCGGCGCGGTGTTCTCCAATATGATCGACGAGGACCGCATGATAAGCGTCACCAGGCTGGACGCGCGCACGAAGAAAGAAGTGAAGCCGCGCGAGCTGCTTGACTTCATACAGCCGCGCGCCGAGGAAATCTTCGAGAAGATAAACCAGGCCGTGCAGAGCTCAAATTACGCGGAGCTGCCCGGCGGCGCTATACTTACCGGCGGGGGCTCGCTGCTAAAAGGCATGCCGGAAGCCGCGGAGCAGCTGCTGGACCTGAGCCAGGCGCGGCTTGGCGTGGCGGTGCAGGAGATCCTGCAGTGCCCCGAGGAATACCTTACGCAGCCCTACCTTGGCGCGGTGGCGCTGGTCTGCTACCCGCACCTCAAGAGCTGGAACACCGATGTGCCCGGGCCCGGAAGGGCCGGGCATGTCGAGAAGAAGATCTGGCGCTGGTTCAAGGACCTGTTCTGATGTCCGAAAGCAGGATACGCTACAACAGGGATTTCCGCGGCCGCGAGGCCGTGATAAAGGTGCTGGGCGTGGGCGGCGGCGGCGGCAATGCCGTTAACCGCATGGTGGAAGCGGATGTGCGGATGGTGGAGTTCCTGGCCATAAACACCGACGCGCAGGACCTGCGCCGCAGCAAGGCTCCCAACCGCATACAGATAGGGGAGAACCTTACGAAGGGGCTCGGGGTGGGCGGGGACCCGGCGAAGGGCCGCCAGGCCGCCGTGGAGTCCGTGGATATAATCAAAGAGGCCGTTTCCGACGCCGACCTGCTGTTCATTACGGCCGGCATGGGGGGAGGTACCGGCACCGGCGGGGCGCCGGTGGTCGCGCAGGTGTCGCGCGAGGCCAATCCCGACGCCCTCCTGATAGGCGTCGTCACCCGGCCTTTTAGTTTCGAGGGCAAGCAGCGCGCCGAGCAGGCGCAGGCCGGCATACATGAACTGCGCAAGCATCTCGATTCCCTCCTGGTCATTCCCAACGACCGTATCCGCTCAGAGGTGGACCGCGAAGCCAGCAGCCAGGAATCGTACAGGCTGGCCGACGACGTGCTGCGCCAGGCCATTCAGGGCATCTCCGACGTTATTACCAGCTCCGGTGAATTGAACGTGGATTTCGCGGACGTGAAAAAGATAATGATAAAATCCGGAGAGGCCCTTATCGGCATAGGCTCCGCTTCCGGCCCGGAGCGGCACCTGGAGGCCGCGCAGCGGGCCATACACTCCCCGATGCTGGAGAACGCGGTGATAAACGGCGCGAAGGGGATACTCGTGAACTTTACCAGTTCCAGGGATATCAAGCTGGTGGAAATAAGCGAGGCTATGGAATATATCACCAAGACCGCCAATCCCGAGGCCGCCATAAAGCACGGCCAGGTCTTCGACGACAACCTGGGCGAAGAGCTCAGGATAACCGTTATCGCCACCGGCTTCCCCGCCAAGCGCAGCGAACTCGCCGGCGACCTGGCCCGGCTGCGCAACCGCGGCAGGCGGCCGCGTATCGACGAGAATTTTCCTTCGGCGGAGGAGCCCCGGGGCGGTTCTTCTTACGGCGATAATTTTGATAAGCCGGCCTACCTGCGCAGGCAGCCCGGAGCCCGGAGACTGAAGTAGGGGATAGGGTACCGCATTATGGCTATAAATCTCGACCTTTTACTGAAGGTGATGGTGCAGAACAAGGCCTCGGATATACATATCCGGGGAGATTCGCAGGTTTTCCTGCGCATAAACGGGACTATAACCCCGGTCAACTCCTCCAATATGACGGCCAAAGAAGTGGAGGACCTGGTTTTTCCGCTGATGAACGACCGCCTTAAGAGCATCTTTGCCGAAAAACACGAGGCCGACTTTTCCTTCGAGAACGCCGAACTGGGCCGCTTCCGCTTTAATGTCTTCACGCACAAGGGGAGGATAGGCGTGGCCGTGCGCCATATCCCGCTTAAGATCCCCACCTTCGAGGAGCTGCGCCTGCCGGTGGATTCCATAAAGAAGCTGCTGACCAACGAGCGCGGGCTCATACTTGTCACCGGCATAACCGGTTCGGGCAAAACCTCCACCCTGGCCGCCATGGTGGAGTTCCTCAACCAGACCTGGGACGCGCACATAATAACGGTAGAGGACCCGGTGGAGTTCGCATTTACGGAGAAGCGCTGCATCATAAGCCAGCGCGAAATAGGCAGCGATACCAATAATTTCGTGGAGGCGCTGCGCGGGGCCATGCGCCAGGACCCCGACGTGATCCTGGTAGGAGAAATGCGCGACCTGGAGACCACGCAGGCCGCCATCACCGCCGCCGAGACCGGCCACCTTGTGCTCGCCACTCTGCATACCATGAACGCCGTGCAGACCATCTCCAGGATAATAGACCTGTTCCCGCCGCATCAGCAGGTGCAGGTGAGGATGCAGCTTGCAGAAACCCTCAAGGGGATAGTTTCGCAGCGCCTGCTGCAGTGCTCGCGCGGCGGCCGCCTGCCGGCGGTGGAGATAATGACCGCAACGCCGCATATCAAAAAGATGATAGCGGATAATACTATAGATGCCGTTAACCAGGCCATAACCAAGGGCGGCTTCTACGGGATGCAGAGTTTCAACCAGTCCCTGGTCAAGATGCACAAGGACGGTATGGCCAAACTGGAAGACATCATACAGGCCGCCTCCAATCCGGACGACGTGCTGCTGGCTATCAAGGGTATCGAGCAGGAAATAGAGCCCGGGCGCGGCAAGTGAAAATTTTCAATTCTTCGATCGAGGAGATATTTTATGTTCGCTGAAGGCTATATCGGCATAGCGGGTATCATCGGGGTGGGGAAATCCACCCTTACCATGGAACTGGCCAAGGCACTGAACTTCGAGCCGGTGCTGGAGGAGGTGGGCGGCAACCCCTACCTGGAAAGTTTTTACGGCGATATGAAGCAGTTCGGCACGATAATGCAGATCTGGCTGCTTAACCACCGCTTCCGCCAGCACCGGGAATTCGTTTCGCGCATCAGCCTGGGCAAGATACGCGGCGTGGTGCAGGACCGCACCATCTGGGAGGACACCATCTTCGCGCGTATGCTCAACAAGCACCCGGACAAGATAATTTCCGACATGGACTACAACACCTACCTTGACCTTTTCGACAATATGGTGCTGCGCGAAATGGTCTACCCGCAGCTGATGATCTTCCTTGATTGCCGCGTGGAAACTTCCATCGCCCGCATAAAGGCCCGCGGCCGGAACATGGAGAAGGGCATCTCCGCGGAATACCTCCAGAGCCTGCAGGAGAACTATTACGAATTCATCGAGGAAATGGAAGACGCCGGCGTGCGCATACTGCGCCTTAACTGGGAGGGCTACCAGCCGATAAGCGAGGTGGCGCGCCTGGTGCACGAGTATTCGCTCAAACCCTCTAATTTTACGAAGTGGGTCCGCCCCCTGCGCAAGCTCGGTATGGACAACAAGGCCAATCTGCCGAACAAGGTGCCGGTGGCAGGTTGATGCGTCCCGACGGGATAATAATAGCGATAGACGGACCCGCGGGGGTGGGCAAGTCCACCGTCGGCAGGCTGGTGGCGGACCGCGTCGGCTACAGTTTTATCAGCACGGGCAAGATGTACCGGGCGCTCGCCTGGAAGGCCCTGGACCTGGGCCTCGACCTGGAGGACGACGGGGCGCTCGTAGGGCTCGCCGGGTCACTTAAATGGGCCTTCCCGAAAGGGCCCGGCCCGGAGGCAGGTGTCTCCCTGGACGGGCGTGTGCTCGGCCTGGAGATAACGGATGAGCGCGCGGGCAAGGCCAGTTCCGGCATAGCCAGGCTCGCCGGCGTGCGGCTGTTCATGCGCGATATGCAGCGCCAGGCCGGGGCGTCCGGCGGCGTGGTGATGGAAGGCCGCGACATAGGCACCAATGTTTTCCCCGACGCGGAACTTAAGGTATACCTGGACGCCTCCCCGCAGGCCCGCGCCGGGCGCAGGGTGGAACAGCTGCGGGGGCAGGGCCTTGAAGCCGATTATTCCCAGGTGCTGGATTTCATAATAAAACGCGACGCGCAGGATTCCGGGCGCAGGAACAACCCTCTCAAAAAAGCGGAGGACGCGCATTATCTCGATTCCACTTCCATGGCCAGGGAGCTTGTCGTGGACGCGATAGTGGGGCTTTTCCGGGGGGTTTCCAGGCCGTGATAAAGCTTTCCCTGGACCTGGTTCTTTTCATCTTCAGGACCTGGCTGCGCATATTCAATTCCATAGAGGTCAAAGGCCTTGAGAAGATCCCGCGCACAGGTCCCCTGATCATCGCCTGTAATCACCTTTCCATCTCCGACCCGCCGGCGCTGCTTTCCTTCACCGCGCTCACCAGGCGGGTCAACGTGATGGCGAAAAAAGAACTGTTCTCCATCCCGGTGCTCGGCTGGTTCATACTGCGCTGGGGGGCCATCCCCGTGGACCGCAAAAAGGAAGGCGGGGACCTGGGCGCCCTGAGGGGCTGCCTGGCCGCGCTGAAGCGGAACGGCTGCCTGACCATCTTCCCCGAGGGCACGCGCGCCAAAGGCCGCAAGCTGCCGGCCAAGTCCGGGGTGGCCTTCCTGGCGCATAAATCCGGGGCGCCGGTGCTTACCGCACGAATTTTTAACAGCGACAACTTCGCAAAATTAGGTAAAATAACCGTTAAGTATGGCAACATAAGGCACTTTGAGCCCCAAGCAGACCTTAAAGCCGCCTACGCGCAATTTTCTGAATCGCTGCTGTCGGATATTTTTTCAATAACGAAGGAGTAGTATTCCCATGGAAACCAACGAAACACAGCGCCCTGAAGACCCGGAGAACGGGAATAACCCGGAGCCGATCCCCGAGGAGGAATTGTCCATGGCCGACCTCCTGAAAGCGGAGGCCGAGGTCTCGGAAAAGATCTATTCGCGCGATGTGGTCACGGTAAAGGTGATACAGGTCAACCAGGAATACGTCTTCGTCGACATAGGCGAAAAAAAGGAAGCCGTTATCCCGCTGGCCGAATTCCAGGACGAGAAAACCCCGGAGCCCGGCGAAAAAGTGATGGCGGTGCTGGAGAAGAAAGGCGGCGAGGGGCGCAACACCTTAATGTCGCACCGCCGCGCCAGGGAGCGCGCCGCGCTGGAGCTGGTGCGCAAGCTGTTCGAGTCCAAAGAGCGCGTGAAAGGCAAGGTCACAGGGATAGTCAAAGGCGGCTATGTAGTGGATATTTCGGGGATGAGGGCCTTCATGCCGCTGTCCCTTTCCGAGCTTGGAGGCGCGCACAAGCATTATCTCCCGCCCGGCGCCAAGGTCAGGTTCTACATAACCGACTTCAGCGAAAAAGACCGCAAAGTGGTGGTTTCCCGCCGGCAGGTGCTGGAGGAGGACGAGAAGGAAAGGCGCGCGCAGGTGCTGGGAGAGATAGGTTCCGGGAACGTGGTGCGCGGAGTTGTCTCAAAGATCACGGAGGAAGGCGTTGCCGTGCGTTTCCAGGGCATCGAGGGTTTTGTGCGCCTTTCGGACGTGGCCTGGCGCGAGCCGGAAGCGGCCCTTAAAGAGTATAAACGCGGCCAGCGCGTGAAGTGCAAGGTGCTTTCAATAGACAAAGAGGGAGAAAAGCTCGCTTTCGGCTTTAAACAGCTTACCCCTAACCCCGTGGATATGCTCAAGAGGAAATTCGCTTACAGGGCGCATCTCAAGGCGAAGATCTCCTCCGTTTCCAAGGACGGGGCGCTGGTGAAGCTCAGCGCTCAGGCGGAAGGGTTCATTTCTCCCGAAGATTACGGCGCCGAGGGCGAGCCCAAAGAAGGCCAGGAAGTGAACGCTATAATAACGGGCATAAACCAGACCACTTTCCGCCTTACCCTTTCAATAAAGCGCTGCGAAGAAGCGGAAGACCGCAAGCGCATGGCGCAGTATCTCAAGGGTTCCCCATCCCTGACCCTGGGCCAGATCCTGCTGGAGAATTCGGAGGATGAAGGTGAGTTATGAGGTACGGCACCGTTCAATAAGAATCGCGGCTGGGAAAGTGTTCCGTTCTTACGCGACGCCGCTGGTCCTGGTCCTGCTGGCCGGACTGGCGGCGCTTTACATTTTTAACGGTCAGGTTTTTGTTCCCTCCCCTGATTTTCCCCGTTCCGTGTCCGATTTTATGCAGGCCTCCAAGGCCGAGCGCAGGCTGGCCGAGCTGGCGGAGCGCCTTGCCGACGAGCCCGAAGACATGAAGGCGCTGGCCGAATCCGGCCGGCTTAAATACCAGCTCGGCCTCTCCCATTATATCGGGGCCATTGCCGATCTGGAACGGGCGCGCGCGCTGGGCCTCGCCGACTACAGGTCCTTCTATTACCTCGGTGTTATGTACCAGGCAGAAGGCCTCTACGGCTTCGCCGCACAGGAATACCGCAGGTTCCTCAACAATAAACCGGACGACCGGGAGGTCCGCATGCTGCTGGCCAAGCTGTGCTATTCCTCCGGCGATTTCCCCTGCGCCGTCCGTGAATACGAGACCCTGCTTAAGGCGCGGGGCGAAGATGTCGTCCTGCTGGAGAACCTGGCCGTTTCCCGCTGGAAGAACAAGGCGGATTATTCGGACGTCCTTGCCCGGCTGCGCGCCGCGGGACCTGAAGGCGGCTTCCTGGCCGATTACGCCGAAGGCCGGATAAACTACGAGCTTAAAAATTACGCCGCGGCAGCCTCATTGCTGGGTAAGGCCGTGGCTGCCGCCGCTTCGGGCGGGAGTTTCGCCGACCGTGCCGCCTTGTTGTGGCTGGCCGGTTCCGCCGCGAACAAGAATCAGGACGTGGCTGCCGCCTGCGGGTATCTGGGTGAGCTGCTTAAAATAAATCCCGCGCATGAAGAGGGGGGTAGGCTCCTGGCCAAGCTTGAGAAGGCGCGTAAAACCGCAAAAAAGAAGCAATAGCGTGACAAGACCGGTCCTGTGCCGAATATTCTTCGTTCTCCAGGCGCTGCTGCTTGCGTCCGTCCGCGCCAGCGCGCAGGAACAGAACAAGGTGGTAGTGCGGGATTTCAAGTGGTCCGTTTATTCCACCCGGCATTTCGACATCCACTATTATCCGGGCTCCGGGCCCTGGCTGGCGTACGCCGCCAAAGTGCTTGAGGATGCCTGCACGCGCGAAAGCGCTGACCTTAACCCGTCCCTTTCAAAACGTTTCCCGTTCTTCCTTTACGCCTCCCAGAACGACATGCAGCAGAACAATATCGCGGATGTCTCCGACGGGGTGGGGGGGCTGACCGAACCGCTGAAGGACCGTTTTATGGTCTGGTCGGACGGCTCCCGTGGCTGGCTGAAGAACGTTATCGAGCACGAACTTACGCATGAGATGCAGTTCGCCATACTGCTGGACGGCTTCTGGAAGTCGGCGCGCATACTTAAAACCTTTATCTACCCGCTGTGGATGATGGAAGGCATGGCGGAGTACGAGACCGGCCGGCAGGACCTGGCCATAGAAAAAATGTACGTGCGCGACGCCGTGCTGGGCGGCGGCCTGCCGCGGCTGAGCCGGCTTAACCAGTTCGGCCACCTTAAGCCGCACCAGACCACGCTGGCGTACAAGACGGGCGCGCAGGTAATACGTTTCCTGGCGGAGCAGTACGGCTCCGACAAGCCGCGCAAGATGCTGGAGCTTTTCCGCAATAAATACGAAGCCTCTTCGGTGCTTGTTCCGCTTATCGGGCTGGACCTTGAGGCGTTCGACAGGAAGTTCCGCGAGTATTCCGCCCTTAAATACTATTCAGAAGTTTCCTCGCAGGGCCTGCGCGAGCCGGAGTTCTACGGGGTACGGGTCACAACCGGCGCCGGCGGCATTCCCGAGTTCAATGTTAGCCCCGCCGTTTCTCCCGACGGAAAAAAGCTGGCCTGCCTCTCCACCAGGGCCGGTCATCCGCCGGAGCTCCGCATACGGGACCTCCTGACCGGCGCCGAAAAAAAACTCACGGCGCTTGCGGCGGGCGCCGAGAATATCCCGTACGGGCGCTTTACAATGCCGCTGCGTTCCCTTTCCTGGTCTCCCGACGGCAACGCCATCGCCTTTGCCGGGCAGAAGAACCACCGCGAATATCTCTTTCTTTATTTTCCCGGCTCCGGCCGGGTGTCGCGCGCGGCGGTGGAAGGCCTGGCCGAAGTGCGCCAGCCCGTGTTCTCTCCGGACGGGAAAAAAGTGGCGTTCATCGGCATGAGCGCCGCCTTTAACGATATTTACGAGGTACCGGCCGGGCGCCTGGCGCGCGGCGGCTTAGTCAAAAAAAGCGAATTTACCCGCCTCACCGAAAGCCGGCAGGACGAATCTTCTCCCGCTTATGCGCCGGACGGCTCCGGCCTGGCCTATTCCTGCGAGACGCAGAGCAACGGGGCGCTTAACAGGGAATTATGTTTTCTGCCGCCCGGCGGCGCGCCGCGCAGCCTGCTGCGGCTGAGCGGCGCGGTTTACAACCCGGTGTTTTCCGCCGACGGGAAAACGGTATTCTTTATCTCGGATTCCGAAGATAATTACGAGCTTTATTCTTTCGACCGGGCTTCCGGGAACGTCCGGCGGCTTACCCGCAGCATAGGCGGTATGTTCACCCCGCTGGCCGCCGGGGAGAAGCTATACTACTCCGCTTTCCGCCGCGGCGAAATGCATATTTACGATGCCGACCCCGGCAGGCTCCTTTCCGAAAGCGTTCCCGCTCTTGCCTCTTCGGGAGAGGCGGGGGGGAAATATTCCGCCGGGCTCTCCTCGGGGACTTTCCGGCCGTACCGGTTCAAGGCTTCAACGGACCTTTTTTACCCCGCTTTCATGTTCTCCTCACCCGGCGGTATTTTCTGGACCAATTACTGGCAGGCCTCGGATATGCTGGGCAATCACAACCTGGCCTTGTACCTCTATTACAATTCCGGCTACGATTACACCAATTACCAGCTCAACTATTCCTACGCCCGCCTGCGCATGCCGCTGCTGGTGCAGACCTCCGGCCTGTTCGCCGCGGACCTGACCTCGGGCGCCGGTTACGAGTATAAAAAACGCTTTGCCAGGCATGCCGTCGGGACCGCCTGGCCTTTTGACCGGTACAACCGTCTGGAAGGCTATGCCGTGACCAGGGACGAGACCAACACGTTCCCGGACCTGGC
>PEXO01000088.1 GCA_002779045.1 Elusimicrobia bacterium CG08_land_8_20_14_0_20_59_10
ACAGCCGGGAGCGGCCTTCTTTACCGCGGCCAGCCGCCTGAAATCCTCGTCCATGTCGGCGCCGGTCTTCACTTTGAAGATCCTGAAGCCGCGCTTGCGCATCTTCGCCGTGAAGGAAAGCGCGGCGGCGGCGTCGCCTATCACCACGGTCACGTCGGTCTTCAACTTCGGGGTCCGGCCGCCGAAAAATTTCCACAGCGAGACGCCCTGCAGCCGGCAGACCAGGTCAAGCACGGCCATCTGCGCGGCGGCCAGCGCCGCGCGGTTGCCGTCCAGCGCGGACTCCAGCGCGCAGAGAGCGCCCAGGTAGTTGGAAACGTCGCGGCCGGTCAGCAGGGCGCCGGCCCTTTCCAGGCTTTTCATGGTGGCCGCGCGCGTTTCGCCGGTGATATGCGTGGCTATGGCGGCCTCGCCGAAGCCCTTCATCCCGCCGGCCGCAAGGGAGAAGAGCACATTATCCATGCTCTTGTGGCTGCCGCTGGAAATGGTAAAAGGCGTGAACAGCTCCGCGTCCAGCTTCTTAACGGAAAATTTCCTTATCACGGTGTTTTTCATATTTTTTTATCGCTAGTCAGTTCCCGGCCCAGCACCATCAGGAACACCACTATCAGGAAGATCAGCACGCTCTGCGTCAGCAGCAGCCAGGTCCCCAGCGTGGAGGCGGCATGGCGTATGGTCCACGCCCCCAGGCCCAGGCAGATATTGAGCAGCATTATAAAACCCACGGTCTGTTCCACGCTCAGCCCCAGCTTCAGCAGGCGGTGGTGAAAATGGTCCTTCCCGGTATACTCCAGCCAGTCTTTGACGCTGCGCACACTGCCATTGCGAATGCGCGAAACGGTGGTATAGATGATATCGAAGATAGGAATGCCGAGCACCAGCAGCGGCGTGGAGAACGAAACCGCCGGGCTATCGGTGGCCCAGCTGCCGTACAGCGCCAGGCAGCCCAGTATGAAGCCTATAAAAGTGGAGCCGGAGTCTCCCAGGAACACCCGCGCCGGCCGCCAGTTAGTGCGCAGGAACCCTATACAGGCCCCGGCCAGCGCGGCGGAGATGAACGAAAGCGGGTACTGGTCGGAGTTCCAGCCTATCCCCAGGAACAGCAGCGCGCAGACGGCGCCCATCGTGGAAGCCAGGCCGTCTATGCCGTCCATGAAGTTGAAAGCATTGGTTATCCCCACCAGCCAGATAACCGACAGCACGGTGGATAAAGCCAGTCCGAACGGCAGTTTAAGCGGGAAGCTCAGCTGGAGGCCGAAGAAGGTTACCACCAGCGCCGCCGCCACCTGCCAGAAAAGCCTGGTCCCGGCCGAAAGCCCTTTCCAGTCGTCCATAAAACCAAGGACGAAAATGATGGTCCCGCCCAGCATTATGCCGTAGATCTCCAGGGAGAACTGCTGGTTGCGCAGCACGGCGGCCATGAAAGCCAGGTACACCGCCGTGCCGCCCAGGCGCGGCACCGGGGAAGTATGGACCTTCCTCGCTGACGGCATATCCACCGCCCCTATCCTGACGGCCAGCCGGCCGCTGAGCGGGGCCAGCAGGAAGACGGCGAACATGGAGATGAGAAAAAGATAGGACCAGCGCAGCCCCTCCGTCCAGGTCCAGGCGGAGAACCCGCCGGGAGGCAGCAGCGCCACCAGCAGGGCGAGGACGGCGAAAAAGAAGATCCCGTCGCGCCTTTTTGTCATTTTTTGCAGTCCAGCAGGTAGTCCAGCAACAGGCGCCGGGCCACAAAACCCTCGGCGTATTTCACCCTGTCCTGGTAGCCGCGGAACATGGCAGCGGCCTTGGCGCTTTCTATTATGGAAAGGTTTTTAACGCGGGTCTTGTAAACCTGCGAGCGGTGGCATTTTAGCAGGGCGACTTTTTTATTTATCACCGGGCCTATGTCCACGAAAATACCCGGTTCGAACTCGATGGTGGTGGGGACCTCGAAAAATAGCAGGTTCTTGATATACCTGGCGGCGGTCTCCACCGCGCGCGACACATTGCGGTGGTCCTGGTGCGTGTCATGCACGTGGTTGACGAAGACCATATCCGGCTTAATTTCCTCTATGCGCTTTTCCACGGCGCGTATCAGTTCGCGGGTAAGCGCCACGCCGGTATCCTCGAAGCCGCCCCAGTAAAGCCTGGCCTTCAGCAGGGCCGCCGAGCGGGCCTGCTCGGCCAGCCGCAGCCTGGGGTCCCCGCCGGCCGCGCCGTGAGTAAGCACCAGCAGGCTCAGCTTGTGGCCTTTCTGCGACAGCTTGTAAAAAGTCCCGCCGCAGCCGAATTCAAGATCGTCAGGATGTGCGCCTATGCCCAGTATTTTCATAATCAGTTCTGCCTGCTGCTCTCCACGCCCTCGGCCACCAGCGCCTCGGTCACCACCTTCTCCCCCTTGGAGAAGGCGGCCAGCATGCTCATATTGGCGATATTATTTATCCAGCGCGGTATGCCGCCGGACCGCTCAAAGATCAGTTCCATGGCGCGTTCGTCGAAGATATTCTCCGCAAGGCCCGCCACTTCCAGCCTGTGCAGCACGTATTTCTTTGTCTCCTCGAAATCAAGCGGCTGCAGATGATAACTGAGCGTAATGCGCTGGCTGAACTGCTTGTTCGAGTCCAGCTTCTCCTTGAGCTCCGGCTGGCCGCCCAGCAGCAGCGTCAGCAGGAAGCGGGTCTCCGTCTGGAAATTGAGCAGCAGGCGCAGCTCCTCGAAAACGTTCTCGTCGTTTATCAGCTGCGCCTCGTCTATCACCACCACCACGTGCTTGCCGTCCTGCATAGTGTCCTTCAGGAAGCGCTCGATGGCCATAAGCACGTCCTCTTTCTGCTTGGGGACATTATAGCCGGTAAAATTATGCAGGATGGTCTTGAGCAGGCCCAGGTCGTCCAGGCGCGGATTGGTGACGGAAGAGAAGACGCAGCCTTTTTTCTTGAACTGCCGCTCCAGCGCTTTGAGGATAAGCGTCTTGCCGGTGCCATAGGCGCCGGTAAGCACGGCGCAGGCCTTCTTTTCGTCCACCACATAGGCCAGCCTTGAAACAGCCTCTTCATGCTTCTCGGATTGGAAAAAGAACTCCGTATCCGGGGTATTCTCAAAAGGCAGCTTCTTCAGGTTCCAGTGCTTCTGGTACATAGACCATATTTAATTATAAATGGGAGAATAAAGCAACCTCACCCTCCCTTGGTGCTTGCTTTCCCGCTCCCCCCGAAATCGCAGTATAATTACGGGCCGCTGACTTTACGACAGGAACTTGCTGCTTTGCGAACGCAGGATCCATTATGTCCAACGCAGCTTTGAACCGGATATACCTGCTTGCCGCCGCCTTTACCTTCTGCTTCTCCCTTGTCCTGCGTCCCACACTTTATGGCCGGGATTGCGGTCTCCCAAGCTCCTGATCCGCATACCCTTACTAAGCGTTATTTTCTCCGTTTCTTCGAACAACTCTTCAAACAACGCTTTAAACCGTCTCACAAATCTGCAATGTTCCCGCCTGCCGGGACGCGCTTAACGCGGCGAAAAGACGGGACTAAAGGAGTTTATTGGGCGGAAGGGTGCCCCGGGCGGATATGGCCCCGGTCAGGTTTAGAGGCCAGGCGGACTGTCAGGGGCCCAGGCTCGCAAAAAAGACATTATTTCATCGCGGTCATACCCCTCACCGATCTCAAAACTTTCCGTGGATTTAGAGATCAACATGGCTCCGTCACAACCCAGAACATACAGATACGGACAACTGTTAAGACGCGGATACATGGCGACGGCCGGCGGCGGCGGGTCGTTTTGACCGACGGATATTTTGACCAGTATATATTTCCGGTCCAGGAATGCCGCTATGCCGCGGTCGTGTTTAAAAACATCATCCATTCTTTTACACCAGTCGCACCACTCTCCTCCAAGCTGGAGAATAACACGCTTATGTTCTTTCCGGGCCCTGGATAAAGCAGAGATGATGTTCCGAATATCGTCCCGATTTTTATTATCGACGGCAGAGGCTGTGCCGGGTTTCGCTACGGGCTGCATATAGTCCCGCTGGGTAAAAGACACCTCTTTCCACCCCGCCCGCATCTGCCACAACATATTGTCGCACCACAGATACGCAGCCTGTCTGGAGAGCTTTCCCTCCTCATACATGAAAATAAATTTACTGCATAATTTTTCTTTTTTCCCAGCGGGGAAATACGCCGCCAGTTCCAGCAGGAACCTTCCCGCTATCGCGTTATCAAAAGAGCGCAATTTTTCCTCGTCTATAATATCCGATTTAAGCTTAAAATACAGGCTATTTCTGCGTATCTTCAGAGCCTGTCGTATGCTTTTTTGAGCCTCTTGTTCCCGACCTTTATCTATTTCGTAAAGGGCTTTGAGAATATACTCCTTACCTGTGGGCGGGAATGGCCATTCTTTACCGGGAAAAAGCATCTTGGTAATAAGGTCCGCGCCGGCCGCCGGCCGGTTGTTTTTCTGGTTTTTCAGCAGGGCGGCAACTGCCAGATCTATTTTGGCGGACATATCGCCCGGAGATAATATCACCGCCTTTCCCAGGCTGTCATAGGCGCCGGCATAATCCCCGTTAAGCAGCCTGGAACGGCCTTGTTCACTTAGCAGCCAGGAGTTTCCGGGATGTCCTGCCAGGGCGGCCGCAAGGGCGCGCCGCACATCTGCCTGGGGGATCTTTCCCGGATGCCGTAACAGCAGTAAAACACAGAATAGGCACAGAAGAACCGGTGGAACCGCGCCCACCGCGAAAAGGAATGTCCCTTCTTTGCGCGCCGCATCATTCGCCCTTTCCCCGGCCAACGCGAAAACCGATATTACAACGACCGCCGCCAGCAGCGGCACTATAGCCGCAAGATAGCGTTCTTCCACCGAGAACGCCGTATGCAGCGCCATGAAGTAGATCCCAAGGAGATTTACTCTCCTAAAATCAGGTCTCTTCCACATAACCGCGGTCAGAACGGCCCAACAAAGCAAGGTCAGTGGATAAATTGAGAAGACAAATCCTATCCGTTTAACCACCCCCGCGCCATAGATGAACGGATCGTTCAGTATCAGCTTCGCGGCGCTGAGCACCTCGCTCTTATCCCGGTCAATTCCCGCAAGCTTGTGATAATCTCCTTCCATCGTGGAAACTATCCCCATAGCGCCGGTTACCACATTCCAAGCTGCCCTCCCGTCGAAGAGGGCAAATCTGTCAGCTGTCACCAGGTTAAATCGTATCCAGGGCAGTAAAAATAAAAATGGGACGGCCAGCGTCAGGAATATGCGGAACGACAGTTTTTTGAGCCCGTATTTTTTAGCGTTTTTAAATTCGAACATGGCCAGCACGAAAGGGAACAGGCATAACACCGAACGTGAAAGAAAACTTATACCGATAGCCCCCCCCTCCACAAGGCGCCGCACACGCGAAGACAGCTTAGTTAAAGCAAGAGCATTGGCTACCAGTAAGAGTATGAGGCAGTAAAACCGTTGTTCTAGATCAAAAAAAGACGCTGTCCATGCCTGTCCGGCAAACAATGCCGTAGAAGCGGCTACGCCAGCCGGCCGTCCGGACAGCATTGCACCACAACTATACCCCAGAACACAGATTATTATTGAGATTAAAAACCACAAAGTCTGAAGTTCATAAATGGTCGAATTTTGGAGCCATAAACACGCTACGCTCAGAAGCGGCATATGTGGCAGGTCCGAAGGAACCAGCTTGTTAAGGAGCGCCCCCCCCTGAGAGATCAGTATCGGATGAATACCCGGGGCATCCTGCGGGTAGAGCCAACTGCCCGGAAAGAGCAGAACCGGGACCATAATTGCCAGCAAAAGCCACATAGCCGCCCGCACTACAGGCGGCACGGATACCGGGAATTCCCCCGCTCTGCATACCGCTTCACCAATGATCTTAAAAAACCGGATGATCAGCGGCGGTTGCCCGCCGGCAATGCGGTCCGGGGAAAAGAATTCGGCGGGGCCCCCGACGCGTTGTTTTTTACTCATTGAAAGTTCTTTGAACCGCCGCTTTATACCCGCCGACATCGTGCCGTAAAATCTACAACTCGATTTATTAAACCTGCGTATCGGCTACTTGAAACACTCCCCAGCGGTGGCGGTGTCGGAGGCC
>PEXO01000102.1 GCA_002779045.1 Elusimicrobia bacterium CG08_land_8_20_14_0_20_59_10
GAGTTCTCCCGCAAACTTCTGCGCAAGGTCAGCCGCACGCTTTGCCGGACCATAGATCGGGCGTTCGGGTTTGCCTTCCGCTCAGCGGAGGCCCGCATGGCCCAATTCATCGCCGCACTAAAAACCCCTGCGGTGAAACCCGTTGATTCATGCCATGTCCATGCGCGCTACAGCCGCCGCGAAATTGCCGAAAACCTCGGACTTTCTCCGGAAACCGTCATCCGCGTCCTTTCATCTTTCCAGAAACGGGGCCTCATCCGTCTCACCGGCAAAGCTATAGAGGTCCGGGACCGGACCAGCCTGGAAAGCGTTGCCGCAGGGCGTTGAACCACATGGCGCGGGGAAGCCGGCCATGACGAAACGCATACCTGGAATATGACGCCGGTCATATCTATCCGGCAACCAAAAGCGTTACATTCTTTAGTACAGGAGCGACAACGGATAAGGCCGGATGTCGGCCAGTCGAAAGACGCGCTCCTTTTTAGGAGGGTGAAATAATGAAAATGGAAATGATGACGCGTTGTTGCGGGATGTATACGAAGTGCCAGAAGATGTGTATGGAAACGGTGCGGTTCTGTCTGACCAGGGGAGGCAAGTTGTGCGAGGTTTCCTTCGTGATGAATATGATCGAATGCGCCCAACTGTGCGGCACCTGCGCCGGCTTCTGCGCCACAGGTTCCGGCCGGTGCGCCACCACCTGCGAGGCCTGCGCCAGGGTCTGCGAGGAGTGCGCCAGGAAGTGCGGGAAGTTCTCTGAGCCGGAGATGGTGCGCTGCATGAAGATGTTGCGCGAGTGCGCCCAAATGTGCCGGAAGATGATGAAGTCTTCTCCGGCCGCTATGCCCGCCTAAGCCGACCCCGGCCCATGGCCGGATCCTTCGTCCCGTCAGCCCCGGCAGGGTCCAAGAAACCTGTCCGGGACTGGCAGCTATGTCTGACGACGATGAGCCTGCGGGAATGAAGAAGAAAGCATATATGCAAAAAGCAAACACAGTATTGGAGCTTATAGGCAACACGCCGCTGCTCAAGGTGCAAAAGATAGACACCGGCGGCAGCGAGCTTTTCCTGAAGCTGGAGAACCAGAACCCCGGCGGCTCCATAAAGGACC
>PEXO01000263.1 GCA_002779045.1 Elusimicrobia bacterium CG08_land_8_20_14_0_20_59_10
TTTAATTTTCTGAATTATGAAAAGCGCTTTTCCATGCGCGGCCTGGCGGGGGGGGCCGGAGGGGCTTTCCTGATGGGTTTTGCCTTCGCGCTGGGCTGGTCGCCGTGCATAGGGCCCATGCTGGGGGCCATCCTGGGCATGGCGGCGGTATCCGGCACAGCCGCCAAAGGCATGGCCCTTCTTCTGGCCTACTCCGCCGGCCTGGCGGTCCCGCTCCTAGCCGCAGCCTTCCTGACGGCCCGGTTCTTTGCCTTCATCGCCCGCTATAAAAACGCGATGCGCTGGGTGGAGCTCACCGCTGGCGTGATACTGATAATCCTCGGTGTCCTGCTGTTCCTCGATAAATTAATGTTCGTGGTCTGACCGGCGCAGCAAGCCGCCCGGTCTGGGACAACTGGCCCCGCTTTTATGCCCGTGCGGCCCCTGCACCCGGCCCTGCCGCCCTGTATATTTTATATATGCGAAACAGTAAGAGCTGCCTTTGCACTCTATTCTCCTTCCTTATACTGCTATCCGCTTCCGGCTCATCTTTTGCTTTTGATTTTGACGGCTCCCGGATATCCGGCCTCAAGCCCTCTCTTGAAAACTCCGCCGCCGGGATCCCCGCCGTTCCCGCTCCCGCCGCTGAGCCCGGCCCGGAAGGCATCGCGGAATGGACGGTAATGGTTTTCATCAACGGCAAGAACGACCTGGCCGATTACGGTAAAAAAGACCTCAACGAAATGGAGGCCGTCGGCTCCGGCTCCAGGGTGAACATAGTGGCTGAACTGGGGCTGCTCAATAAGGGCGTTAAGCGCTACCTCGTAAAGAAAGACGGGGACACCGCGCGTATTTCCTCCCCGGCGGTCCAGGAGCTGGGCCGGCCGGATATGGGAGACTGGAAACACCTGGCGGAATTCGCCGCCTGGGCAAAAGAGAAGTACCCGGCCCGGCGCTATATGCTGGTAATCTGGAACCACGGCTCCGGCTGGGTTTCCAACAAGGGCATCTCCTACGACGATGAAACACATAACCATATCTCCACCCCGGAGCTGGGCCTGGCGATGAAAGCCATAGGCGGGGTGGATATACTTGCCATGGACGCCTGCCTGATGCAGATGGCCGAAGTAGCCTATGAAGTAAAAGACTTCGCGGAATTTATAGTGGCATCGGAGGAAACCGCGCCCGGCAATGGCTTTCCCTATAATCTTATGCTGCGCGGCCTGTCAAAATGCTATGACCGGCAAACGGGAGAGACCGCCGCGGCCCTGGTGAAAGAATATACCGCCTATTATAATAGCGGGAAAACCAAAACAAAGGCCACCCTCTCCGCGGTAAAGACCGCGGCGCTGCCGCAGCTGGCCCTGCTGACCGACGCCTGGGCCGCCGCTGCGCTGGCCTACCCGGATAAAAAGCTGCTGCGCAAAGCGTCCAATTCGGCCGCCTGCTATTTTGTGGATGAATACAAGGACCTGGCCGACCTGGCGGCCAAAGTTTCAGAAAAAACCAAAGACCCGGAACTGACGGCAAAAGGCGCGGCCCTTATAAGCTATATCCGCGGGACCCTTGTTACGGCCAACGGGGCCACCAGCCAGATGTCCTCCGGCTCCAACGGTATTTCAATATATGTTTCCCGCGACGGCGCAAGCGAACGCTACAAAGCCCTGGCCTTCTCCGCCTCCACCCGCTGGGATGAATTCCTGGCCTCCCTGCCCCGCTATGTGCCCCCGCCCCCGCACCACGACCCGAACCCCTTCGACCCCGATAACTTCATAAACCCCTTCCGGCATTAACACGGTCCTTCCACGGTGTCAGGCACTGATACGACAACTTCGCATGAATTGGCCGCTTGGTTCAGAATCCGGAGAAACCCATGAATTTATGGCCGTAAAGAATTTGCGTGAATTAATTGATGAAAGAAATCAATAATCGCGGGTTAAACTGCAGGTGGGATAATATCCCCTATGTTCATGCAATTTACAGAAATTCCCCAGGACGGCGTCGGTAAAAAAGGGGACAGGCTGCATTTTTAAAAAGCAGCCTGCCCCCTTTTTCCTTACTTTAGCTTGCGGGAACCGGGTTTTATCAGGGGGAGGCCGGATCTGCAGAGGGGGCAGTCCGGCGGCTGGTACAGGGTAAGGTCCAGGTTCAGCAGGCTTACCGACAAGAAAGGCAGCGTTTTATTGCCCATGCGGTTTATAACCGACATAGCGCCTATGACCTCAGCGCCGCAGGCCTTCACCACCGCCGCCGTCTCCAGCGTGGACTTACCGGTGGTAAAAACGTCCTCAACGATGATCACCCGCGCGCCCGGCTTGAGCGTAAAGCCGCGCCGCAGGGTCATAATATTGTTCTCGCGCTCGGTAAAGATAAAATCCACGCCCAGCGCCCGCGCCGCTTCATGCCCGATGATAAGCCCGCCCATGGCCGGCGAGAGCGCCACCTCCGGCTCGGCGCCCTGCCACAGGGACGCCAGGGAGGCGCCCATCTCACCCGCCCAGAAAGGGTTCTTCAGCGCCTGGGCGCACTGCACGTAGCTAGGGCTGTGCATTCCGGAAGAAAGCAGAAAATGCCCCTCCAGGAAGGCCCCGGACTCCGACAGGTATTCCCTTAGCTCCGCCTCTTTTATCATTTCAGGTCCCCGAGTATGGCCGCCGCGGCCGCGGCCGGGTCCTCCGCCGCGATTATGGGCCTGCCCACCACTATAAAATCCGAACCCGCTTCCCTGGCCCGGACCGGCGTCACGGCGCGCTTCTGGTCGTCGCCCAGCGCGGCCGGCCTTATGCCGGGAGTTATCAGCTTCAGCTTTGACCCGTGCACGGCCTTCAGGCGATGCACCTCCAGCGGCGAGCAGACCACGCCGTCGGCCCCGTTGGCAAGGCCCATGGCCGCCAGCAGCTTCACCGTCTTGTCTATGCCGCCGCGGAAACCCACGCTGAAAAGATTATATTCGTTAAAGCTGGTCAGTATGGTTATTCCCCACAGCTTCGGGCGGTTCTCAAGCTCCGCACAGGCCTTGAACATTTCCGCCCCGCCGGAGAGATGAAGCGAAACCGAATAAACGCCCAGCTTCGCGGCATTCCTCACGGCGCTCCTGACGGTGTTGGGGATATCGTGGAATTTAAGGTCCAGGAACACTTTCCCGCCGTGCTTGTGCACCAGGTCCACGGCCGCCGGACCCTCGGCGGTAAAAAGGGCCGGACCTACTTTGTAGTATTTAACGGCGCCGCCGAGCTTTTCCAGCAAAGCGCCCGCAGCAGCCAGGCTGCCGGTATCCAAAGCCACAATAAGTTCCGTTTTAGCCATAGGTTATACGGAAATTATAACTGTTTTGGGCGGCGGACACTATTTTATCAGGGACGGGGAGCGCCGTTCGTGACACAATACCTATTTCCCCGAATTAAGTATTATGTCACCGGATTAGGGGAGCGCCAGTGGGAGCGCTCCAGGTATTTGAGGATCTCTTTTACAAGGAAAGGGCCTTCGTAGATAAGGCCGGAATAGATCTGCACCAGGTCCGCGCCAAGCTTCAGTTTTTCCAGGGCGCCGGGACCGTCGAAGATGCCGCCGGAGCCTATTATCGGGATGCGGCCTTTTGCAAGCGACACCACTCGCGCCAGCACGGCATTGGACTGGGCCTTCAGCGGCAGCCCGCTCAGGCCGCCATCGCAGGAGCGCCAATACTCCGGTACCGCGTCGCGTTTCACGGTGGTATTAGTGCTGATAAGGCCGAAACCGAGCTCCACCGCCAGGGCCACCACGCTCTCTATACCGGCATCTTCAAGGTCCGGGGCCACTTTGACAAAGAACGGTTTTATCTTTTTCTGCCCGGCCGCATAGGAAAGCATGGGCTCAACCAGCCGGCGCAGCTTTTCCGAACCGTGCAGCGTGCGCAGCTGCAGGGTATTGGGCGAGCTTATATTTACGGCGAAGTAGTCGCCGGAAGGATACATTACCTTCAGGGTTTCCAGGTAGTTCTGCGGCGCCTGCTCCATGGAACAGTCGGCGTTCTTGCCCAGGCTTATGCCCACGGGAATTCCCAGCGGCAGCAGGCGCTCCAGCGAGCGGGCCGCCTCCCAGGCGCCGACATTGTTGAAGCCCATGCGGTTTATAATGGCTTTATCGTCGTGCAGCCTGAAAACGCGCGGCTTGGGATTGCCCGGCTGCGGGCGCAGGGTAACGGTGCCCAGCTCAAGAAAACCGAAGCCCAGCCCGGCCAGGATGCGGGCGGCCTCGCAGTTCTTGTCGAAGCCGGCCGCCAGCCCCACCGGGTTCCTGAACTTCAGCCCCGCGGCCGTAACCGGGAAATTCCTGGCCTTGGCCAACAGGGCCACCAGGGAGTTCAGCATCTCCAGGCTTTGCGCGGCGCGCGCGCCTTTTATTACGGCGTCATGCACGGTCTCGGGATTGAAATTAAAAAGTATACGGCGGATAAGCCTGCGGTAGATGAAACCCATGGTTGCCTTAAATATGCTGCTTTAAATACCCGATATTCCAGGCCGTCTGAAACGCATAGGCCGCCTGATACGCATAGCGCCTGTTGCGGCACCGGCATGGCCTTGCGCCTGTTGCGGCACAGACATAGTCTAGCAAAACTGCGGCCTGCCGTAGCGGAAGATAAAACGCCCGCCGGCGATAACGGCCACGGGCCAGCCTTTGAGGCTGCGGCCCTTAAAGGGGGAATTCTCAGAAAGGGAAAAGAATTTCCTGGGCACGCGGCGGGCGCGGCGCGGGTCCAGCACCGTAATATCGGCGTCGAAGCCCGGGGCCAGGCCGCCCTTGCGGGAAAGCCCCAACAGGCGCGCGGGGTTAGCGGACAGCAGCCGCGCCAGGCGCAGTTTCGGAACACCGCGCTTTAGCGCCAGCTCCGTAACGCACAGCGGCGCCAGGGTTTCAAGCCCGATAATGCCGAAGGGCGCCGCCAGGAACCCCTTCGCCTTGAGGCGGCGCTCATGCGGGGCGTGGTCGGTGGCTATCGCGTCTATGGTACCGTCGGCAAGGGCCTCCAGCACGGCCTCGCGGTCCGCCGGGGAGCGCAGCGGCGGCTTCATTTTAAAATCCGCGTTGCCCGGCTTAATATCCCGGTCCGTGAGCGTGAAATAATGCGGGCAGGTCTCGCCCGTCACCGGCAGGCCGCAAGCTTTGGCCGCGCGCAGCGCCCCCACCGAGGCGGCGAGGCTCAAATGCTGCAAATGCACCGGGCCGCAGGCCGCAGCCGCGTAAATATCGCGCAGCACGGCAAAGAACTCGGCCTCGGGTGGGATGGCGGGAAAGCGGCGCGCCGCCGGGGAACCGGCATTGACCAGGCCGCGTCCCGTTATGGAAAAGAATTCCGGGTGGTCCAGCAGCGGCCGCCTGGCGGCGGCGGCTTTTACCGCGCCGGCGAACACCGCGAAGTCCTCCGGACTGGAGCCGTCGTCCGTAAAAGCCCGGGCGCCGGCTTTCTTAAGCGCCTTGAAATCCGACAATTTCTTCCCGGCGCGTCCGGCCGTTATCGCCGCCGCAAAGAACACGTTCACCGGCAGCGCCCGCGCGCGCGCCGCATATTTTTCCAGCAGCGCCGGCGCGGCCATCGGCGGGCTGGTATTGGGCATCAGCAGCATGGAGGTAACGCCGCCGGCGGCGGCGGCGGCGGCGGCGCTTGCAAGCGTTTCCGACTTTTCCGCGCCGGGCTCGCGCGCATGCACGTGCATGTCCACCAGGCCGGGCAGAACCCACATGCCGCCGGCGTCGAAGCTCTCGCAGCCCGCCGGCGCTTTCAGCAAAACGCCGGAGCGCGCGATCCTGCCGCCTTCCGTAAGAAGGTCCCTTTTCGCCTCCGAACCGGAGACGGGATCAATTATCAGTCCGTTTTTCAGCAGCAGGCGGCGCATTATTGGGGTTTTGTACCGGCAGGATAAGACCCGTAGCCGCCGGCAGCCCGGGGGGCAGCTCAAGGGTCACCGTACGAACGCCGAAAGAGCCCGGATTTTCCCTGTAAGCCAGCAGTTGGAAAGAAGCGACGGTAAGAAGCGCCACCCAGGCCAGGTGCAGCGCTTTGCGGCCAAAGAACAACTGGCCAGCCCTGGCCAACACACCCAGCAGGAGGGCGCCGCCCATAAAAGAGTGCGGTATCATCACCTGGCGGAATACCTCCTCGTTCACGCGGCCGGCCGTCATCAGGTACAGAACGCCGGTCATCGCCATCAAAAGCAGGAAAACCACCTGCCAGGACCGGCCCCTCTCCCCGGCAGCGTGCTGCATAAGCCGGCTCAGGCCCGCCGCGGCAAAAAGGCAGGAAGAAGCGATGAAGATATAGAATCCCTTGCGCGCGGCCAGTGCCTGCGCCAGACCGTCAAAACTCCAGCCGCCAAGAAGAGCCAGGATAACGCAGATACAGGCGCCTCCCCCAAGGATGAGGGCGAAGGGCCCCGCCAGCCCGGCCTTATGGCCGGGTTTTTTTATAAGATAGGCTTCAGCCGCGCCTAACAGCAGCAGCGAGGCGCCTTGTATGGAATGAACCAGCGTGGAGACCCGCGCGAAGTTGTCAAAATCTATAGCCATTTGTTTTTTCCCCTTTTCCCGCCTCTCAGGTAAATATAAAGACAGGCGATACCCCCGAATACAAAGAAAAGCCAGAGGGGGCTGGACAGAGTTCCGGCCTCCGGCGGCGCGGCCTCGACAGAGTCCGCCGCGGACGCAACTGCTGGAGCGGCCGGCGAAACCGCGGGGGTATCCGGTATTTTCACGGAGATCTTTTGGGGGGCAGGTTTTTTTACGACAGGTTTTTTTACGGTCGGAGCCGGGGCGCTTTCAGGAGCGCGCGAAGCCGCGAGAAAAGGGGAAACCGGCGCCGGGGAAGCCCTGCAAACATCTGAACCATCGGAACAATCCCCGGCGGCGAAGACCGGGACGGAGAGAAGAGCGGCGGTCAGCAGGGAGAACAAAACGTTTTTCATATCTCCTTGTTGTAATGAACCATTTCTTCTTTGGGTTTCCTGGGTCTCTGTGCCGGTGACTCAGCCGGGTAGCCCGCGGAGACGAGCACTTCTATTTTACTGCCGGAACCCAGCCCTATGGCTTTGGCCCCCGCCCTGGCATTGAACCAGCCCAGCCAGCAGGTGCCCAGGCCCTGCTCCGCGGCCGCCAGCACAAAATGCTCCACGGCTATACCTATATCCATCAGCCTGAAATTGGTCCCCTGCACCTGGTTGCCCAGCCAGGCGGTTAACTTGCCGGTGTCCGCCACCACCAGCACCAGCACCGGGGCCGCCGCCGCGAAAGCGCAGGCGGAATGGACCCCGGAAAAAGCGGCGGCGCAAAACTTCTTCTTAAGCGCGGGCTCGTCCAGCACCACGAACCTGTAGGGCTGCGCATTGCAGGCCGACGGCGCCAGGCGCGCCGCCTCAAAGCAGAGCTCCAGTTTCTCCCGTTCGACAGGAAGGTCCTTATATTTGCGTATGCTGCGGCGCGCGGCCGCTATCTCCAATATGCGTGAAGCCTGCATAGTCATATTTTATAATATAGGGGGAAGAAGATGTGATCGAAGCGTAAAGGATGAATTTCATGGAAAACTGGGAAGAAGGTGTGATTTTCTCCGTAACGGTCTGCGACGCCGGCGGGAAAATACTTAAAATGAACGAAAAAGCCCGCGCCACCTTTATCAAAAGCGGCGGCAAAGACCTTATCGGCAAGAACCTGCTGGACTGCCACCCGGAACCGGCAAAGAGCAAGCTGAAAAAAATGCTGGAGACCCCCTATACCCGCGCCTACACCATAGAAAAGAAAGGCATTAAAAAATTGATCTATCAGACGCCCTGGTTCAAAGCCGGCAGACCCGCAGGCCTGGTGGAACTCTCCCTCGAACTCCCCGCCGAACTGCCCCACTACATAAGGAAATAAACGGCTCTTATCCCGCTAAAGGAAGCCGCGCCCGGTCCCCCGCGGCAGGAGTTCCGCAGGTTAACCGGCGCGAGCGCCTCAGGCAAAGGAGTCTACTATTACACCGAAGAAGAGCGCTGGAAGCGGCGGGCTATGTCGGGGCCGGAAAGGTGGAAAAGCGTGGGCCGGCCATGCGGGCAGTGGTAACTGTCTTTGGTCCTCTTCAGGTCCTCCATCAGCCGCAGCGCCTCCTGCGGTTTCACGAAATCACGGGCCTTCACCGATTTTTTGCAGGCCATCGTGGCTATGATCTTGCGCTTCATGTCCTCGGCGGCCTTTTCCGGCTCGCCCAGCACTTCGGACAGATAGCCCAGGAAATCCGCAAAAGCCGCCTGGGTGAAATAGAACAAAGCCGGGGCCGCGCGCAAAAGCGCCGTGCCGGGGCCGCGCCGGTCTATCTCAAAACCGGCGCCCTTCAGCCAGTCGCGCCATTTAAGGACGGTCTCCATCTGCGAACGGGAGAGCTCCGTCTCCAACGGGATTATCAGCGGCTGCACCTTTATCTCTCCGCGGGAGAATTCCTCCAGGTATTTTTCGAAGAGTATCCTTTCCTGCGCCGCGTGCTGGTCCACCACCAGCAGGCCCGAACCGCTTTCGAAGAGCAGATAGCTCTTTACCAGCTGCCCCAGGTATTTCAGCCCGTCCGCGCTCCAGTCGGGGACCGGGGGGGACGAGGGGCCCGGGCCGGACGCTTCGCCGCCGCCGAACAGGCCGGGGGTTTCGGCCAAAGCCGGCGGAGCGGCGGGGGCGCCTTCGCGGTAGGCGGGCAGGTCGAAAACCTCTTTCCCGGCGCCGTCGGCGGCGGGCAGGGGGGAGGCCGCGGTCTGTTTGGCGAGCAGTTCCCCGTAAATGGCGTTCGAGACCGTCTTGAACACCTCGTTATCGCCGGAGAACTTTACATCGCGCTTCTGCGGGTGTATGTTGGCGTCGAAAGAGCCGGGATCCAGCTCCAGGAACAGCGCGCAGGCCGGGTGGCGGCCGGTAAGCATATGCCCGTAGCCGCGGTAAAGCGCCTGCCGCAGCAGCGCGGAAGAGACCGGGCGGCGGTTCACGAATAAATGCTGGTTAACGCGCGTGGCGCTGAGAGCGTCGGGCCTGGAGACTAAGCCGTACACGGCCATCCCTTCCTTTTTGGCCTCCACGCGGGCGAGCCCGGCGTAAATATTCTTCCCGAAGATGGACGCGGCGCGGTCCTTGAGGTTCTCCCACAGGCCGCCCGGCAGCACAGGCAGCGAAAGCAGCTCGGCGCCGTCAATCACCAGCCTGAAAGCCGTGCCCAGGTTGGCGAGGGCGGCCTCCTCAACGGCGCGTATGAGCTGGGCGCGCTCGGCCGTGTCGCTTTTCATGAACTTGGCGCGCGCCGGGGTATTGAAGAACAGGTCCGCGGCCTCTATAGTGGCGCCTTTCACCGGCGCGGCCGGGAGCTCGGCTATGACACGCCCGCCCTCGCCCTCTATGGCGTAACCCGAAGAGGCTCCGGCAACACAAGAGGTCAGCTTAAGGCGCGACACCGCGAAAATGGAATACAGGGCCTCTCCCCTGAAGCCGAAAGTGGCCAGGGAATAGATATCGTCGAAGGAATGCAGCTTGCTGGTGGCGTGGCGGCCCAGCGCCAGGCGCAGGTCCCCGCGGTCCATGCCGCGCCCGTCGTCGTGCACGCGTATCAGGCCCTTCCCGGCTTTTATTATCTCTATCTCGATCTTGGACGCGCCCGCGTCCAGGGAATTTTCAATAAGCTCTTTCAGGACGGACGCGGGGCGCTCTATCACTTCGCCGGCGGCTATTTTAGCCACCACTTCTTCGGGCAGGACCTTTATTTCGGACATATACTGATTTTACTTTATTTGGGAAAAGCGGCAAAAAAGAAGCGCCGCTTCGGGGGCGGCGCCTCTTGCGGGATATTGCGTTATCCTACTTCCGGCCGTAGAGCCAGTTGAGGAAGGCGCCCCATTTCGTTTCTTTGGCGAAAGGCAGGGTCCAGTAATCCGTCTCCAGGTATTGCGAGAACACCTCCCAGGAACCGCCCACCAGTTTGACCGGCGGGACATGCACCGACAGGCCGTGCGCGCGGCTGAAGTCGTAGCCGGTGTTGGAAGTGCCCGTAAAATAATACTTATAGACGAGGCCCTTCGCTATGAAGTCCATAAGCGCCCGCCCCGTCCGGTGCACCGCCTGCTGCTGCGGGGTATCCTGCGGGGTGTACGCCAGGGTAAGGCTCACGAAGTCGTACAGGTCGCCCGAAATGGAAAGGCTGCGCGCCAGCGCCGCCGAAGTGGCCAGCGTGACTCCGAAGATATCGAAGCGGGCCGTTTCGGGTATGGCCTTGTCTATGGCCGAGCGGTCGTTCAGCGCCAGCTCCGCGTCCACCCAGGCGTCCAGCTTCCTGCCGAAAGCGGAAAGCTGCGAGGTGCGTATCACGGAGGCGTGCGCGCCGGAAAGCTTGAACTGTTTGGCCAGGTCCACGTAGCTCCCCGCTACCTGCGAGGCCAGCTTCTCGCTGGGCACGGAGGCGGAAGCTTCCAGCGCGGCCAGCATGCCGGCCACGTCGTAGCCCACCGACCACATCAGTTCGCTGGAACCCACTATCACGTCGGCATAATCCTTTATCTGCCAGGCCACCTCGCCCATCTGCATTATGCAGGAGGTCATTATGAAAGCGTCCACATGGCCCGTTTCGGCCATAAGCAGGCGCATCTCGGGGAGCGTCACGTAGTTCATTGTGTCCGTGTCCAGCAGCGTGCCCTTCTCCGTCTTTTTGGCGTCGAAGAAGCCGTTGCCGTGGCCGTAGATCATAAAAACGTATCGTCTCGCCGGGTAATAGGTCTTGGCCCATTTAGTGAAATCAGCGGCCGCGCGCCAGTCGCCGGTGTCGGTGGAATCCTGCTGCCAGATGATATCGTCCTTCAGCGCGGCCATGACGTTCTCGTCTATCGGCCCTTTGGCCTTGAACATAGCTTCTATTTTGGCGTCCAGCGCAGCGGGGTCGCCGGCGGCGCCGAGGGCTATCCTGTAAGTGGTGGTGGAAAGAGAACCGTCGGCGTGCTTTACCGGCACCGCCGCCTGCACCACCACGTTGACCTTCGCCGTGGAGCCGGTCTTCTTCATCTCCAGCAGCTGCCACATCAGCGAATAGCGCAGCGCGTCCTTGCTGGTGGAATAGTAAAGCACGGTCCAGTTCTTCGGCGCCAGCGGGGTACGGGTGACCGCGCGGGGGGCCTGCGGCGCGCGGGCGCCGGAAATATCTGAAGCTCTTATAGGGGCCAGGCCGTCGCCGGCAGCGGCTATCAGCGGGGTTGAAAACAGCAGGACGAACAACAGCGCGCTCATTTTCTTCTTCATAAGACCTCCGTTCCTACTTTAGTCTCTTTTTCCAGTCCGCCAGGGCCGCAAGCGCCTGTATGGGCGTCATATTGTCCGTATCGCACATCTTCACTTCGTCCAGCACCGGGTGGCCGGAGAAGATGGGGAACAGCGGCGTCTGTTCCTCGTCCTTCGAGTCTGCCTGAATATTGCCCTTGGTTTCAAGGGTAATAAGGATCTCCCGGGCCCGCTGTATGGCCGAATCGGGCAGGCCGGCCAGCTGGGCCACATGTATGCCGTAGGATTTGTCCGCGGGACCGGCGGAGATCCTGTGCAGGAACACCACCTCGGTTTTGCCGACGGAATTGGTCCATTCCTTTACGGCTATATTGCAGTTCTTTATCCCGGAGAACTTCTCGGCCAGCTCGGTCAGTTCGAAATAGTGGGTGGCAAAAAGCACCTTCGGCCCGCCTTCCGGCCTGTCCGCCGGCCGGCCGGGCTGCAGGGAAGGATCCATGTCCAGTGAATGGGCCCTTTTATACGGCACCGCCATAGGTTTGTAGAGATGCTCCACCACGGCCCAGGCTATGGAGATGCCGTCGAAGGTGGAGGTGCCGCGCCCGACCTCGTCTAGCAGTATCAGGCTTTTCGGCGTGGCCAGGCGCATTATCGCGGAAGTTTCGCGCATCTCCACCATGAAGGTGGATTCGCCCCTGGCCATGCGGTCCTGCGCGCCTATGCGCGTCATTATGCGGTCAACAATGCCTATCTCGGCCGCGCGGGCCGGCACGAAGGAGCCTATCTGCGCCATTATCACGGCCACGGCCGCCTGCCGCAGGTAAACGCTCTTGCCGCTCATATTGGGCCCGGTAAGTATCACTATCCGCGCCTCTTCCCCTCCCAGTGAGAGGTCGTTGGGCACAAAGGTCCCCGCCGGCAGAAAACGCTCCACCGCAGGGTGGCGGCCTTCCTCTATGTGCAGCAGGTCGCCGGAATTTATCACGGGCCTGACAAAATCGCAGCGCACCGCGCTCTCGGCCAGGGCGTAAAAGACGTCCAGCTCGGCCGCGCCGGTGGCAAAGACCTTTATCCCGGCAAGGCCGGCGCGCACCTTCTCGCGTAGTTCGCCGAAGAGATGCGTCTCCACCCTGGACATGCGCTCTTCCGCGCCCAGGATTTTGTTCTCCAGCACCTTCAGTTCTTCGGTGATATAGCGCTCGGCGTTGACCAGCGTCTGCTTGCGCACGAAATAATGGGGGACCTTGGGCGACTGCGCCTTCGAGACTTCGATGTAGTAGCCGAAGACGCTGTTGTAGCCGACCTTCAGCGTGGGGATCTGCGTTTTCTGGCGCTCGCGCTGTTCAATGTCAGCCAGCAGCTGCTGGCTGTTGCGGCGTACGGCGCGCAGTTCGTCCAGCTCCGCGCTGTAGCCCTCGCGGATAACTCCTCCGTCGGAAAGTCTCGCGGGGGGGGTTTCGGAAAGAGCTTTTTCAAGCGCGGCGCGCAGCGCGGTAAGCGCATGCGAGACACCGTCCAGCCTGGAGGCCAGCCCGGGGGCGCATTCGAAGAACCCGGAGGAACTGAGCAGGAGCTTAAGCCTGGGCAGCTGGACCAGGGCCTTACGGACCGCGGCCAGGTCGCGCGGGGAGGCGCTCAGGTTGATAACGCGGCCGAGCAGCCTTTCTATGTCCGGCACCTGCGCCATTATCTCGCCCAGTTGTTCGCGGCCCTCGCGGTTCTCCGCGAGGAAAGCGGTAAAGTTCTGGCGGGAGCGTATCGCGTTGATGTCGGACAGCGGCTCAAGTATCCAGCGGCGCAGCAGCCGCGAGCCCATGGAGGTTTTTGCCTGGTCGAGCACGCCCCAGAGCGTTTTAGATTCGTCCCCGTCGGGAGAGGAGACCAGCTCCAGCGTCTTTATGGCCGATTCGTCGAGCTGCAGCCGGTCGGAGGGTTCATAATACGAAGGGGGGAAAACTTCTTTCAGGCCGGGCTGGGTCTGCCGCACATACGAAGTGACCTTGAGCGCCGTCTTCATGGCCAGCTTGTGATTCTGCCAGACGGCCTGCGCCGACCAGGCGGGCACGGCGGCGTCGGTCCTCGCGTATTCGGTTATCACCGCCGGGCCCAGGTCCAGGCCGCGCTTCTTTATCTCTTTAACGGTCTTCGGGTCCGCGATTATCTCAGCCGGGCCGGTCCTGGAAACAAAAGACAGCAACTGGTAGAGGTCGGGGTCGTTGAGGTTCTGCGTGGCGAGGAAATCCCCCGTAGAGGCGTCGAAAGAGGCCAGGCCCCAGCCGACTATGTCCAGCTCGAGCGCCACCAGGTAATTATCGGCGCGCGGGCGCAGCAGTTCGTCCTCCACCACCGTGCCCGGGGTGATAAGGCGCACCACCTCGCGCCTGAAAAGCCTGGTCTTTTTGGAATCCCCGTCCTGGCCTATCTGCTCGCAGATAGCCACCTTATGCCCGGCCGCCAGCAGCCTGGCGATATAATTGGAGACCGAATGGTGGGGCACGCCGCACATGGGCACGCTCTGCCGCGCCGTAAGCGTCAGCCCCAGTTCGGAACTGGCCGTCCTGGCGTCATCAAAGAACATTTCGTAAAAGTCGCCCAGGCGGAAGAACAGCAAAGCGTGGGGATAGGACTTCTTAAGCGACTGGTACTGCTGCATCAGCGGGGTTTCGGGGGTTTCAACTTGTGTCATAATAAAAGATCACTGATCAGGGATCGAGAACCGGGGATCGCCAAGTTTCGAAGATCAGTACCTGTATTTTCTTACGGATCGCCGATCCTCGATTCCCGGTTACTTATAATATTGTATCAAAAGGGCTTCGGCTTCTTTAAGGGTTTTCAGCTTCATAAAGGCGCCCCGCGCCCCGGAGGCGCCCGGCAGCCCCTTCAGCCAATAGCCGGCAAGCTTCCGCGCGCGGACAAGCCCGTGCTCTTCCCCGTAAAGTCCGGCGTTCAGCTCCAGGAATTTCAAAAAAAGCTTCATACGCGCCGCGCAGGACACGGGCGGGAGGGAGCCGCCGGAAAGACCTGAGGCTATCTCGGCGAAAACCGCCGGATTGAATACGGCCGCGCGGCCTATAGCCACCCCGGCGCAGCCGGTACCCAGCATCTCCCGCGCCTGTTGCGGGTTTCCCACGCCGCCATTGCCGAAAACCGGGATCTTCACGGCCGCAACGGTTGCGGCCATGGCCGCAAGATCCACGGGCCCTGTATGGAGCTGGGGGGCCGGCCGGCCATGAAGGGTGATGGCGGCGGCGCCGGCCTCTTCGCAGACCCGGGCGAGCAGCGGCCCGAGATTCTCACCGGCCGCCAGCCCTACGCGGAATTTCACGGTAACCGGGATCTTCACGCTTTTAACCATGCGGGAAATTATATCGGCCAGCAGCTGCGGCTTGCTCATCAGCCCGGCGCCGGCTCCCGAGCGGATGACCTTTCTCACCGGGCAGCCGGCGTTCACGTCCGCGATATCCGCCCCCGCGCGCTCAGCGGCCTGTGCGGCCAGGGCCATAGAAGAAGGATCGGCCCCGAACAGCTGTACCGCCGCGGGGTGTTCTCCCTCTAAAAGCTCCAGCATTTTTCCCGATTTTTTATTACCGTACTTTATGCTTTCAGCCGACACCATTTCGGTGACCACAAGCCCGGCGCCGCCGCCGGCGGCAAGTATGCGGAAAGCGGCGTTCGTTATCCCTGCCATGGGGGCCAGGGCCAGGTTATTCTTAAGGCGGACATTTCCCACCCGGACGGGGCGTATAAGGTCGGTCTGCATCAGGGCCTGAGGGAATAATTGCCGTCGTGACCGGTGGAGAGATCGCGCGGAGCGCGGCGCAGCAGCAGCCGGGTCTCCGCAGCCGGCGCGCCGATCGTTTTTAATACCCTTAGCTGATACTCCGAGGCGCGGGCCTCCAGTTCAAAAACGTCCTCAAGCCCCGTGTACTTGAAGAGCATCGGGTTGGCATCGAACTTGCGTTCGTATTTTCCCCCGGGCAGCGGCGGAGGGAACTTCTTTTTCTTTTTGACGCTCATCGCGTAGGAGGCATGCCAGGCCTGGTGCGCTATGATGCCGGCGCACCAGGTGACGGACTTGAAAGCGTGCTTGTTCGAGATCGCGGCCACCGGCTTGCCGTTATCCATGTAAAAATCCGTCTTGCTCTCGCTGCGTATGGCGGAAAGAGAATTCTTTATGGACAGGAACAGCTCACGGTCGGCCAGCCAGATACGCTTAAGGGCATTCGTCATCTGGCTCTGGAACTCCGCCGAGCCGCGGATATCCAGCGCAAGCATCGGGTCAGCGGCCGTGCCCGGCGGAATTATCTTTTTGGCCGGAGAGGCCGCCGGGGAGGCCGCCGGTTCCGCACCCAACGCCGGCTCCGCAGCGGCCTCCGGGGCTGGCGACACAACAGAGGAATGCTGTTTTAGATAATACCAGACGCCGCCCCCCATAAGGAGAAGAGGCAGAAGGGCGAGAGCTTTTACTGCGGCAGAGCCGCGCCGGGAGCCTGTTTCCGTCATAGTCAGAAATATCGCGGACGGGCCACGGAGGGCCGACCGTCCCGCGCCCAGGTCCTTACGTGACAAAAGCGCGGGGACAGCGCCTATTTAAGCGCTTTCAGGTAAGATTTGTAGAAGGCCTGCAGTTCGCTGTCCGCGTTCTGGAATTCCAGCACATGCTTTTTGCAGCCGCGGCGCGAGCAGATCTGCACCTGGCCGCCGGCCTTCAGTTCGAAAGCTATCATCTGGGAGCTGCAGGCGTCGCATTTGCGCGTGCTTTTGAGATCGGCATTGCAATGCGGGCAGCGGAAACCGGCCACCTTGCCCTGGGGCATGCTGAGGTCGGTCTCCACCTTGTAGCTGCCGTAGAGCGAGCTGAGGTAGATGGGGGCATGCTTGCCGGCATAAGTCAGGTTCACCTCTATGGAAGACGCATTGTCCAGCTTATGGCCGGGATTCATCAGGGATTTGCCGCAGAGGGGACACTTCACTAAAATACTGATCATGGGAACCTCCAGAAAAGAACACCGGCTGGGCCTGGCCGCCCGGTTTAGTGTAGTAATATATCAAATTTAACGCTTGTTCGTACCGCAGGGCCTCGATAGGAGACAGCAGCGAGGCTTTTTTTGCCGGCCAGAAGCCGAAGACTATGCCGACCGTGGCGGAGAAGCCGAAGGCCAGCCCGACGGAAGAAGGGGAGATGTAAATAGCCCAGCCGGACAGCTTGGACAGCAGCAGGGAGGCCCCGGCGCCGGCCAGGATCCCCAAAATCCCGCCGAGAATGGAAACTATGACGGCTTCTATAAGGAACTGCAGCAGCACGGCGCGGCTGGTGGCGCCTATGGCCTTCCTGAGGCCTATTTCCCTGGTGCGCTCCGTTACGCTGACCAGCATGATGTTCATGATGCCTATGCCGCCCACCACCAGCGAGATCCCGGCTATGATACCCAGCAGCATACTGAAGGTCTTTATGGTGCCGGTCAGCATGGTCTGCATCTCGGCCATATTGCGCATCCTCACGTCGACATCCTTATACGCGGGTATATCGTGGCGCTGGCGGAAAAGCTGCTCCAAGTCGTCCTGCACCCCGGCCATAAGGTTATAATCCGAGACCTCCACCCAGATATTATCCACGTATTTCTTGCCCAGCAGCAGCCGCATGGCCGTATTAAGGGGCACTATAGCCACGTCGTCCTGGTCGCGATGGCCCTGGGCGCCCTTCAGCGGAAGCACGCCGATGATGGTAAAATTCTTCCTGTTTAGCTTGACAGTTTTGCCTATGGGATTCTCGTCCCCGAACAGTTCGGTGATGACCGTCTGCCCGAGCAGCGCCACCTTGGCGAGACGCGCGTTCTCCTGCTCCGAAAAGAACCTGCCGTAATAGGGCTCCGCATTGCGCATCTTGGCATAGACCGGCTGCACGCCGTTCACCGAAGTGCGGTGATTCCTGGCGCCGTACACTATCTGCACCGTTCCGGAAACCTCGGCTTCCGTGCGCGTTACGTTCTTAATGCCGCGCACGGCTTTCGCGTCGTCCAGCGTCAGGCGGGTACGCGCTCCCATCCCCAGCGAGGCGCCGCTGCGGCTGGTGCTGCGCCCGGGCATTACCGCCAGCAGGTTGGTGCCCATCGAGGCCATCTGTTTCTGTAAAGCCCGCTGCGCCCCGGTGCCGACCGCCATCATGGTTATCAGGGCGCCCACGCCTATTATTATGCCCAGCATCGTAAGCAGGGAGCGGGTCTTATTGCTCAGGATGGAACGGACCGAGGATCCCATGTTCTCGGCCACCTCTCTCCAGGTCAGGAAGAAAGGCTTGGGGATCTTTATTCCTTTTTGTCCGGCCTTCCCGGACGCGACGGGCTTTTTAGCGGCATCTTCCACAATAAGCCCGTCCTTTATCTTAATGACCCGGTCCGCCCAGGCGGCGATGTCCGGTTCATGGGTCACCAGCACTATGGTGATGCCCCGCTCATTGAGTTTCTTGAAGATGCCCATTATCCCGGTGGACTGGTCGGAAGCCAGGTTGCCCGTGGGCTCGTCGGCGAAAATGATCCTGGGATCGTTCACCAGCGAGCGGGCTATGGCCACGCGCTGCTGCTGACCGCCGGAAAGCTGGTTGGGCTTGTGGCCCACGCGGTCCGCCAGCCCCACCTGGGACAGGTATCTGCCCGCTTCATGCGGGCGGGCCTTCTCGCCCAGGTAGATCTGCGGCAGGGCCACATTGTCGGCGGCGGTTATCCGCTGGAGGAGGTTGAACTGCTGAAAGACAAAACCGATGATCCGGGCGCGCAGGTAGGACAGTTCCACATCGTCGAGATCCGAGATCTCCCGGCCGAAGAGCTTATATGACCCGGAACTGGGTTTATCGAGCAGACCCAGTATATGCATCAGCGTGGATTTCCCGGAGCCTGAAGGCCCCATGATGGCCACGAACTCGCCCTCCTTTATGGAGACATCCACGCCCCTGAGGACAGCGAGGTTCTCCCCGCCGAGTTCGTAGATCTTTTTGATGCCTTTAAGTTCGATCATATTGAGCCGCGGTCCGTCAGTTCCCCCGGGGAGCGGCAGCCGGGGCCGCAACGCCGCCGCTACGCGCGCCGCCCGTGGAGGCGCCCCTTCTGTTCATCCTGGGCATCAGCGGATTGGCGCCGGAAGCGTCGTCCTGCTGCGGCCTGTAGGCGCGCCCGGTATAATAGACGGGAGCGCCGTCTTCGAGCCCGGAGGTCACCTCCACGAATTTCCCCTCGTTCGCGCCGGTCACGATATCGGTATAGGCGGGCTTGCCGCCTTTGATGGAGGTTATCACCGAGGTGGCCCCCGAAGGGCCTATCACCACGGCCTGGAACGGTATGAGGATGACCTTCCTGCCGGCGGAAATGCGCACTTTTATATTGGCCGTCATCTGCGATTTGAAGAAAGAGGGTACTCTATCCGGCCTTATCTTCACTTTATAGGTTATCACATTATTGCTGGTGGCGCCTTCGTCCAGTATCTGGAACACTTTGCCGGTAACCAGCTTGTCCGGGTAGGCGTCCAGGGTGATGCCGGCCTGCTGGCCGGGCTTTATCTTGCCGATATCGGACTCGTCCACCGTGGCCTCCAGTATCAGCTTGTCGGAAACCGCGAAAAGCACGGTGGAGCCGCCCACGGTCTGGCCCTCCACCACGTTCTTGAGGATAAGCGTGCCGCTTATCGGGGCGATGAGCTTTATCGGTTTATAAGTCTCCTTCCACTGCGCGTACTGGTCGTCGCCGGCGGCGCGGGCGGCGTCCAGTATGGCCACCCGGTCCGAGGAACTCATAAGGGCCAGCACCTCGCCGGCCTCTATCTTCTCGCCTTCCTCCACCAGTATCTCCTCTATGCGCCCGGAC
>PEXO01000162.1 GCA_002779045.1 Elusimicrobia bacterium CG08_land_8_20_14_0_20_59_10
TCCCGGCATTGCTTACTCCTAAATGGGCGGCCACCATGGCGGCTATTTCCGGGATGAACGAGGGGTCATTGCGCTTGCCGCGCGAGCTCTGCGGCGGCAGGTACGGGCAGTCGGTTTCAAGGACAATATTGTCCAGCCCGGCCTTTTTCACCGTTTCGCGCAGGTCTTCGTTCTTCTTATAGGTATAGGTGCCGTTCACGCCAAGCGCCAGGCCCAGGTCCAGGCCCGCGCGGGCGTCTGCCCAGGTCCCCGAAAAGCAGTGCAGCACGCCGCGGAATCTTTTTGCGGGGCGGTAATCCCAGTTTTTCAGGTCTTCCAGCAGGTCGGTATAGGCGTGCTGCGCGGGCTGCCTGCCGTTGCGGGCGTGGAAGACGGCCGGCTTTGAGAATCTGGCGCATAGCGGGAGCTGGGAATCAAGCAGGGCCAGCTGCTCTTCTTTGGTGCCTATATCCCACCAGTAATCCAGCCCGACCTCGCCCAGCGCCACGGCGCAGGGCCCGGCCATGAAATTTCCCAGCTCCAGGAGAAGCTCCGGGGTAAGGGTCTTTAGATATTCAGGATGCGCGCCGAAAGCGCACTTGATCTTTCCGGGATAGGCCGCGCAAAGGTCCGCCCCCTGCTGCCACTCCGGCGGCGCGCAGGCTATCTCAACGATCTTACCCACTCCGGCCGCGAAGACCTTCCCGACAACCTCGCCGCGGTCCGCGCTGAAAGCGTCGTCGTTAAGGTGCGAATGCGTCTCCACAAAAAGCATTCGTATATTAAACCATTTCGAAGGCCGCCCTGTAAGCCGGCTGCGGGCCTATGTCAGCATAAGGAAAGCCCCCGGGGCCATCTCCAGGTGGAACCTGCCGCCGGACGAACAAGGCCAGCTCGACGCGCGGGTGGATTTATACGATACGATAGATCCGCCGCCCGCCCACGACTGACATGCTCTCCTGACAAGCAACACCGCCGTCCGCCGCAAAGCGGGCGCGAAACAAGCCGTCAAAATTCAGACAAAGCCGCCCTTTCCTTTGCTATCATAATAAAAAAGGGCGGGCAGAAGCCAGACCGGCGGGGGGTACTCCTGGCTTGAGCATTCCATGCTTAGGAAGCGTAACGAAATAACTGAAGCATTTGGAGGCTCAGAT
>PEXO01000189.1 GCA_002779045.1 Elusimicrobia bacterium CG08_land_8_20_14_0_20_59_10
CTTTCTCTATAAGCGCGAGGATCTCATCAAGGTCAAAAGGCTTCCGGATAAAGTCATACGCGCCTTTTTTCATGGTGCTCACCGCGGTCTCGATGGTGCCGAACCCCGTAGACATTATCACTTCCACGTCCGGGGCTATCTTTTTTATGGCCTCCAGCATTACTATTCCGTCCATGCGCGGCATCTTGACGTCGCTTATGACGAGCTGGAATTTTTCTTTGCGGATCTTTTCCAGCGCGTCCTCCCCGTTAACCGCCGTCACTACCCGGTAATTATGGGAACTGAGCTCGTATGAAAGCATATCGCGTATCCCGGGCTCGTCGTCCACCACCAGGATCTTCGCCGGAGCGTCAATTTTATTATCTTTCCCGTTTTCGCTCATAACATTCTCCCTCCCCGCTTTCCCGATCCTTGATCTTCGATCTTCAGCTTTTTCCCTATTCCACCGCCACCCTGGAAACTTCTTCCACCGTGGTCAGGCCCCCGAACACCAGTTCTATGCCGCTTTCCGACAGCGACTTCATCCCCTGGGCCTGCATGGCCCTGCGTATCCCGCCCAGATTATCCCCGTCGTGTATACGCTGCTTTATTTCCTCGTTCATTACCAGCAGCTCGAATATACCCTGCCTGCCGGTATAGCCCGTGCCCCGGCAGTGATCGCAGCCCTTCGGCCTGTAAAACACGGCTTTCTCCAGATTCCCGCGGCCGGGAAACATGTTCTTAAGGGCCCGGAGCGGCGGGCGGTACTCCTCTTTGCAGCGGGGGCACAACAGGCGCACCAGCCGCTGGGCCAGGACCCCGGCAAAAGTGGTGGCTATCAGGTACGGCTCTATGCCCATATCTATAAGCCGGCCCACGGCGCTGGGCGCGTCGTTGGTGTGGAGGCTTGAAAGCACCAGGTGGCCGGTCATGGCGGCGGTCATCGCGGTCTCGGCCGTTTCCTTGTCGCGTATTTCCCCCACCATGATAACGTCCGGGTCCTGCCTGAGCGAAGCCCGGAGTCCAGCGGCGAAGGTCATGCCTATTTTAGGCTGCACCTGCACCTGGGTTATGCCCATCTGGTTGCCGCTGCCGGCAAGCAGCTCAT
>PEXO01000414.1 GCA_002779045.1 Elusimicrobia bacterium CG08_land_8_20_14_0_20_59_10
TAGCCTCCATGTCGGCCACCGGCGTCATGATGGCGTCAAAGTTCGTGGGGGACGGAATATTTATAACGCCTGTGGGGGCGGCCCTGCAGGCCGGCTATATCTGGGTGGGAGACAGCACCAACAAAGCCGCGGAAGTGGGGGTCAGCGGCGATATTTCCCTGTCCACCGCCGGGGTGGCCGCCATCGGGACAGGGAAAGTCACCAACCTCATGCTTGCCGGGTCCATAGAGGACGGCAAGCTTAACCAGCTCACCAGCGCCAATAAAGTGGCGCTTTCCGCGCTGGAGGCCGGGACACTGGCCGCCGACGTGGTCGCCTCTTCAGTAGGCGCCAATGGCGTGCGCCCGGGCTCAATCGAGGCCGGCGCCATCGTAAACGCCGATATCGGCACCGCAGCCGCCATTGCCATCAGTAAGCTTGCGACCACCGGCGCCCTGGGCGCTAATGTGATCGTTTCCTCTATAGCCGTGAACGCCGTCTATGCCGGAGCCCTTGCCGCTAATGCCGTGACCACCGCCAAGATAGCCGACGGTACCATTATCGCCGCGGACATAGCCGTGTCCACCATCTCGCTGGACAAGCTCAACCAGAGCGGCTGCTCCGGCGGACAGATAGCTAAATGGAACGGCTCCGCCTGGGCCTGCGCGGAGGATAATAACACACCGGTTTCATATACCGCCGACGAGGAAAGCCTGCACCTTGAAGGAGGCAGCGTCTTCAGCGCCAAAGCCTCCTCGGTCACACTGCGGGGCAATACCTTCAACGGCATAAGCCAGCTGGTCTTGCTCGATTCCAGCGGCTACCTGCCCGCGCTCAACGGCTCCCTGCTTACCAGCCTCACCCCGGCCAATATGGCCAACGGCACACTGGGCGCCGGCGTTATCACCTCTTCCGTAGGCACCAACGGCGTACGCCCGGGCTCCATTGAAGCCGGCGCAATAGTGGACGCGGATATCAACGCAGCCGCCGCCATCGCCATCGGCAAGCTGGCCACCACCGGCACGCTGGGCGCTGCTGTAATTGTTTCCTCCATAGCCGTCAACGCCGTCCATACCGCGGCCATCGCCGACAATGCCGTGACCACGGCCAAGATAGCCGACGGGGCCATAATCACC
>PEXO01000107.1:0-3526 GCA_002779045.1 Elusimicrobia bacterium CG08_land_8_20_14_0_20_59_10
CAAGGCAAAACAGGTTTCATGCTCATTTTGCGTTGGAAACGCGGATAATTTCATGCTCATTCTGCGTTGGATAATTCTGGCCCCGGGAAATAGCCGGCGATTTTTGTATAATAAAAAGAGTTCTTCAGGGCGGGGTGAAATTCCCCACCGGCGGTAACCAGCGATGGGAGCCCGCAAGCCTATGGCTGTGCCGTATCAAGCGCTATGCGCATCAGACGGCCAAGCCCGCAGGGGCAGACCCGGTTAAATTCCGGGGCCGACGGTAGAGTCCGGATGGAAGAAGAACGGCGGCGTAGAGGCGCGGCGGACACCGGTCCGCCGGACTACTGCGCCCGGCGACAGCGCCTGGCCCTGAAGAAGCTCCTTCGGGGCTTTTTTTATGGCAAAGAATAAAATATTTTCACCTGTGGAAGAGCTGATAAGCGAAATAAAACGCGGCCGGATGGTGCTGCTGACCGACGACGAGGCCCGCGAGAACGAGGGCGACCTGGTCCTGGCCGGGCGCTTCGCTACTCCGGCCAGGATAAACTTCATGGCCAAACACGGCCGCGGCCTTATCTGCGCGCCGCTGGAAGAGGAGCGCGCCTCCGCCCTGAACCTGTTCGCGATGGAGCGGGAGAATACCGACCCCTACAAGACCAACTGGCTGATCTCCGTGGACGCGTCGAAGGGCGTTACCACGGGCATCTCCGCCGCGGACAGGGCGCGCACCATCAAAGTGCTTGCGGATCCCGCTTCTTCGCCTTCGGACCTCACCCGGCCGGGACATCTTTTCCCCCTCAGGGCCCGCAAAGGCGGCGTGCTGGTGCGCGCGGGGCATACAGAAGCCTGCACGGACCTGGTAAAGCTGGCCGGCCTTCCGGGCGCCGGCGTCATCTGCGAAATAATGAACCCCGATGGTTCCATGGCCCGGCTGCCGCAGCTGGCGCGTTTCGCCGGCCGGCATGGCCTGAAGCTGGGTACCATAGCCGATCTTATAGCCTACCGCCGCCGCAATGAAACCCTGGTGGAAAGGACGGCGGCTTCCACGCTGCCCACGAAATTCGGCACTTTCGACATCGCTATATATAAGGAAAGGCTGACCGGCCTTGAGCATGTGGCGCTGACCATGGGCAGGCCGGGCGATCCCGCGCTGGTGCGCGTGCATTCGGAATGCCTCACCGGCGACGTCTTCGGTTCCTGCCGCTGCGATTGCGGCCCGCAGCTGCAGGCCGCCATGCGCCTGATCGGTGCTGAAGGCGCCGGCGCCATACTTTATATGCGGCAGGAAGGGCGCGGCATAGGCCTGGGCAATAAGATAAAGGCCTACAGCCTGCAGGATAACGGCTACGATACAGTCACGGCCAACGAGGCCCTCGGTTTCGCCGCGGACCTGCGCGATTACGGTATAGGCGCGCAGATACTCTGCGCCCTCGGCCTGCACCGGCTGCGGCTGATAACCAATAACCCGCGCAAGATAGTAGGGCTTAAGGCCTATGGCCTGGAGATAAAGGAGCGCGTGCCGCTCATAATAAACCCCGGCCGCCATAATGCGCGGTACTTGAGCACCAAAATGGAAAAGCTTGGGCATCTTATCGGCAGCAGACAGGAGGCAAAATGAAAACTATAGAAGGCGGTCTCACCGCCGGGAAACTTAAATTCGCCATAGTGGTATCCAGGTTCAACGACTTTATTACAAGCCGGCTGCTGGACGGGACAGTGGATACACTCAAACGCCACGGCGTAGCGGACGGCGACATAACGGTGGTGAGAACCCCCGGCGCTTTCGAGATACCCGTGGTCTGCGAAAAGCTCGCCGCCGGGCGCTATAACGCTATCATCTGCCTGGGCGCGGTAATAAAAGGCGACACCCCGCACTTCGACTTTGTGGCGCAGGAGACGTCCAAAGGGATAGCGGCGGTCTCTATCAGGCATAAACTGCCCGTGGCCTTCGGCATAATAACCGCCGATACCCTGGAGCAGGCCATAGAGCGTGCCGGCGTGAAGCACGGCAATAAAGGCTCCGAAGCCGCTATGTCAGCCATAGAGATGGCGAACCTGTTCAAGAACCTTTAAGAGCCAGGCGGCTGGGCGGCTAGCCGCTTGCAGTTGGCTGCCGGCAGGGATATTACATGACGGATAAAGACAAGGTATTCATGGCGCGCGCCGTCGACCTGGCGCGGCGGGGGCGCTACGGGGCGCATCCCAACCCCATGGTGGGCGCGGTCATAGTAAAGAACGGGCGTATTATCGGCGAAGGGGCCCATCTGCGTTTCGGCGGTCCGCACGCCGAGATAAATGCCCTGCGTTCCTGCCGTACCAGTCCTAAGGGTGCTTCCGCCTATGTGACCCTTGAGCCCTGTTCCACCTGCGGTAAAACCCCCCCCTGCACGCAAGCGCTTATAAAGGCCGGGCTAAAGGCGGTTTATACGGGCGCGCCGGACCCGAACCCGGTCAATAACGGCGGCGCGCCACTGCTTCGTAAAGCCGGCCTGAAAGTAAGGACCGGCCTGCTCAGGAAGGAATGCGAGGGCCTGAATCCGGCTTTTAACAAGTTCATGCGCACCGGTATTCCCTATGTGACGGTAAAGATAGCGCAGAGCCTGGACGGCAGGATAGCCGACGCGGCCGGACGCTCGCGCTGGATCTCCGGGCCGCAGGCAAGGCATGAAACGCATAAGCTGCGCGCGGAGGCGGACGCGGTGCTGGCCGGCATAGGCACGGTGCTGGCCGACGATCCGCAATTGAACGTGCGCGGGGTGAGAACGCCGCGCCAGCCCTGGGTGGTGGTGCTGGATTCTTCGTTCCGCGTGCCGCGCGGCGCGCGGCTTTTCGCCAATGAGCGGGTAATAGTGGCTACCACAAGCAAAGCCCCGGTCACCGCCCTGAAACGCTTTTTCCGGCGGGCGAAAATACTGGTGCTGCCGCCGAAAAACGGGCGCGTTCCGCTGCCGGCGCTCTTGAAGGCGCTGGGCGGCCTGGGGATAGCGCATGTGCTGGTGGAGGGCGGCGGCAAGGCGGCGGGTTCTTTTATAAGCGAAGGCCTGGCCGACAGGTTCATCTGTTTTATTTCACCGCTGATAATCGGCGGCACGGCCTCGCGCAATTCCATGGTCTGGCCCGACGCGCTTAACGCGGCGCGCAAGGAGCTGGGGATAAAGGCGCGGATAAATTCCATAAGCCAGGCAGGCCGGGACCTTATGCTGGACCTGAGGTTTTAAATGTTCACGGGAATAATAGAATCCGTAGAAAGAATTAAAACCGTTTCTTCGTCGGGGCTGGAGGTCCGCGTCCCGCCGTCCTGGAAACTGGCGGCCGGCGAGAGCGTGGCGGTGAACGGCGCCTGCCTCACCGTGACCGGGTCCAGGCCGGGCCTGGCGGTTTTCGCGGTGAGTCCGGAAACTTTCCGGCGCAGCAGCCTGCGGCTCTTAAAGCCGGGCAGCGCGGTAAACCTGGAGCGGGCGCTGGCCGTGGGGGCCAGGCTGGGCGGGCATTTCGTTACCGGGCATGTGGACGCTGCGGTGCGGCTGCTGGCGGCGCGCGGGGA
>PEXO01000107.1:3602-5967 GCA_002779045.1 Elusimicrobia bacterium CG08_land_8_20_14_0_20_59_10
GGGATAAGCCTGACGGTTTATGATATTTCCGCGGCTTCCTTTAAGGCGGCGGTGATCCCGCATACCTGGGAGAACACGGCCCTGAAGGGGCTGAAGCCGGGCGCGCTGCTGAACATAGAATACGATATCCTCGGCAAGTACGCCTCCGCCCGCACTCCGGGCATTACCAAAGAATTCCTTAAAGATAACGGGTTTATTTAACTACTAACCGCCAGGTGTTCATTCGGGCCTTTCAGGATGAAGTTAGAACCTACTTCGCGCAACATCCCGAGGAAACCTTATAAATACCGCCCTTATAATTATCGCCCACGCCCGTCAATTCTTAGTCGTTATAAGGCCGCACTATACCACTCGGTTGTTAAACTTGAAATTGTTTTGCCCCTTAACCGACACACTACCCTTATTATTACCCTTATTTTAACATATTACCCTTTTTAAGCCAAGGGGCGCCTGGCCCCTTACCAATACATTTCAAATCGCCTTTCGCGCTAAGGTCCTTTAAAACCCGGCGCACCATGTCCCGGCTCACTCCCGGGCAGGCCCGTTCAAGATCGGATAAGGTAAATTTTCCCTCAAAAGATTTTATAGCGTCCAGGATCAGCGCCGTCTTTGCGCCTCGCGCAGACCTAATCTGCCCGGCGCGGCTCTCAAATTCAACATATGCCCGCCGGATTATTGAAAGGAGGTAATTCAACCAGGGAATAATATCATGCCTGCCCTCATGCCAATTTTTAGAGCTTTCAAGAAGAACCCTGTAGTAATCCTCTCTGGTATCTTCAACCAGTTTTTCAAGACTTATATATCTGCCGACCTCTATACCATGCTGATACAGCGCAAGCAAAGTCAAAAGCCTTGCGACTCTGCCGTTTCCATCACGGAAGGGATGAATACAGAGAAAATCAAAAACAAGCGCCGGGATGGCAAGCAGCGGGGGAACATGCTCCTGATTTATAGCGTGGCGATATAAAAGGCAAAGCTCCTCAACCGCCTTTGGGGTTTTCTTAAATGAAACCGGATTAAACCTTATGAATGGGGCCTCGCCCGGCTTGGTTTCGATTATTTCATTATCAACACGCTTAAAATGCCCCGCATCTCCGGAACCTTCCTGGATAATAAAATGCAATTTTTCTAAAAACTGAGGGGTGATGGAAAGCTCGGAGTGATTGGTATGTATAAGATTTAAAGCCTTCCGGTAGCCCTGCACTTCTTCTTCAGAGCGGTTTTTCGGGCGCACATTCCCCAGGACAAGGGGTTTAAGCCGGTCCGGCTGGACGGTAACGCCCTCTATGCGGTTTGAAGACTCGGCGCTTTGCACCAAAGCCATATCCCGCATGACTTTTAAAAGTTGCGGAGACTGGCGGGCATAAAGTTCTTGCCGCCCCTTGCTCTGTGCAATATCCGTCATAAGCCACACGGAACCCGTCGGCACAGCAAAATTCTTTAATTTTTCACCTCTAAATGTCATCATAAAATTCTCCTGCTATGACTTAAATTCTTATCGCAGTATTTTTTGGGAAATGAGTATTATGTCACCGGATTAGCCCACATCGGCGACTTGCTTCTAATATTCTTAAGAATCATTTTTGCCATTCTGCGCTTGATTGATCCAATCCTTTTCTTGTTCCCACGTGTGAGTTCAAGCGCTTTTTCACAGGCCCACAACGCCTCTCTGGTCTTCCCCATTCGTTTAAATAGCGGGGCAAGACAATCGCTGTAAAAGGAGATTTTGTAATTATCTCCGTAGAATATTTTGCGTGTGTTTTCAGGCCATGGCGCTTCGGCCATAAAGGACTTATATTCGGCCAATGCCAGATGATATTTACCCATTTTACTATAAGCTTTAGCGAGACATAGTCTTGGGTATCCAAACACATATTTGGAGTCCATCTTCACGCTTCTGCGATAATCAATTGCTGCAGCAGCATATCTCTTCATGTCCAGATAGCAATGGGCCCGCCACATATAGCCAGCCACATCATCAGGACGCAGTTTGATTGCAGATTCGAACAAGGGCAGGGCCTGAGTGCATTTTCCAGACAGTAGACATTCAACCCCTCTTTCCCAATAAGAGGTGAATGTCTTCGGTCCTGAGTCGGCAACTTTGCCTAATTTCAAAGGGGATCTTTTCGAGTTGCGCTTTCGTTCCTGATTCATAACACCTCCACGCAAACCATTTCTCGGTCTAGCCTTATCGACATGCTAAAAGCCACAGGAGCCTTTTTCGCATCATTCTGTGAGCAACGTCTCATATAACGCATGTTTACTTCGCGTTCGGGAACTTCCATATCGTACCGAACTAAGAAAAGTGAAGATCCTCATAGTCCTTCGTCTGAATATGCTCTTTCACTACGCCAGTGACTTTGCA
>PEXO01000051.1:0-147 GCA_002779045.1 Elusimicrobia bacterium CG08_land_8_20_14_0_20_59_10
AAACCCAGCGCAAATCCAGCCAGATGGATCTGGTGGTGGCCGGTACCGAAGCCGCTGTGCTGATGGTGGAATCTGAAGCCGATCAATTGTCTGAAGAAATCATGTTGGGTGCGGTGGTGTTCGGTCACACCCAGGGTGCGATTGCCA
>PEXO01000051.1:179-5860 GCA_002779045.1 Elusimicrobia bacterium CG08_land_8_20_14_0_20_59_10
GGCAAACCGGCGTGGGACTGGAAAGCACCAGCCCGTGACGAAGCCCTGATTGCGCAAGTGGGTGCGCTGGCCAACGACAAGTTGACCGCTGCCTACCAAATCCGCAACAAGCAAGCCCGCACGCAAGCCTGCCGCGCCGCCTATGCGGCCAAGGGCGGGAATGCGATGAGAGAACTGCCCATTTCCATATGCAGAACATCTTTTTGACGACCGGTGAGCGGTTTTCACGGGCGGAAGTCATTTGATATCATTGATGAGCGGGCGGAACTTCTTCGGGATGTGCAACACCATGGAACAGGTAAGAAAGGTTTTTCCGGCGATTCTTGCGGCCCTGCTGCTTTCCGGCTGCCAGGGCGGTCCGTCCCCGGCGAACACCATCCGGCTGGCCACCACCACCAGCGTGCAGGATACCGGTCTGCTGGATGTGCTGGCCGGCTCTTTCCAGGAGGACGGGAAGTATAAATTGCAGGCCATAGCCGTGGGTTCCGGCCAGGCCATGCAGCTGGGGCGTACCGGCGAAGCTGATATACTGTGGGTGCACAGCCCGGATGACGAGGCAAAGTTCGTGGCGGAAGGTTACGGCAAGGACCGTACCACCTTCCTGCATAATGATTTTGTGATACTGGGCCCGGCCGCCGATCCGGCCAAAGTAAAAGGTACCGTTAAAGCCGCGGATGCTTTTAAAAAGATCGCTGCGGCCGGGTCGCCGTTCATATCCCGCGCCGACAATTCAGGCACCAACAAGAAAGAACTGAAGCTATGGGCCGCCGCCAAGGCCAAACCGGAAAAAGAGGCTTATCTGGAGGCCGGCCAGGGCATGGCCGCCACGCTGACCATGGCCAATGAGAGGAACGCCTATGTGCTGGCGGACAGGTCCACATATCTCTCGATGAAGAAGAACCTGGGCCTTGTGGTGTTGAGCGAAGGGGACGAGGCGCTTTTGAACCGCTACAGCCTGATACTGGTTAACCCGGCTAAATTCCCCGGTGTAAATACCGCGGGCGCCAAAGCTTTTTTTGATTTCATGCTCTCGAAGCCCGCCAAGGAAATTATCGTGAAGTTCGGCCTGGAGGAATACGGCCGGCAGCTGTTCTTTTACGATCACGCGGCAAAGTAAGCGCAAGAGGTTAAATGGGTTTCATCGCGGAGGGCTTCCAGAAAGCCCTGCAGCTGATATTTTCGGGCAATGCCGAGCTCTTTGCCATAGCGCGGCTGTCTCTGGCCGTGTCCTTGCTGGCCACGGCGGCCGCCGTGCTTGCGGGCGTGCCGCTGGGCAGTTGGATAGCCATAAAAAAATTTCCGCTTAAAAAACCGCTCATAGCGCTGATAAACACGGGCATGGGGCTGCCCCCGGTGGTGGCCGGCCTGGTGGTGATGCTTTTCCTGTCTCGCAGCGGCCCTCTGGGCTTCCTGGACTGGCTCTATACCCCGGCGGGCATGATACTGGTGCAGTTCATAATAGCCCTGCCGATAATCACGGCCCTGTCCGTTTCCGCCATGCAGGGCGTGGACCCCGGGTTTTACCGGCAGGTGCTCACGCTGGGCGCCAGCGACCGGCAGGCCATGTTCATCTGCCTCAGGGAACTGCGCCTGGCGGTGCTGGCCGCGGTGATAGCCGGTTTCGGCCGCCTGGTGGCCGAGGTGGGAGCGGTGATGATAGTAGGCGGCAATATCCGCCACCAGACGCGGATGCTGACCACGGCCACCGTGATGGAGACCCAGATGGGGAATTTCGACACGGCCATAGCGCTGGGATTGATACTGCTGACCCTGAGCTTTGCCGTCAATTTCGGGCTGACGCTGCTGCAGCAGAAGAAGGTGCCGGCCCGATGATAAAACTTTCCGGCCTGCGCCTGGGTTATGACACCGGTTTCAGGCTGGAGGTGGATTCCTTTGAGATATGCGGGGGGGAGGTGTTGGCCGTGATAGGCCCGAACGGCGCCGGCAAGACCACGCTGCTCAATGCCCTGGCTTTATTGAACCCGCCGTCTTCCGGCTCGCTGGAGCTGCTGGGGCGCGACGCGCTGGCCCCGGAAAATAAAATGTTCCTGCGCCGGGAGATGTCCGTGGTCTTCTCCCGGCCTTATCTCACGAACGATACCGTGGAAAAGAACGTGGCCCTGCCGCTGGCGCTGCGCGGCCGCGGGGACGCCGCCGCCGTGGACGAGGCGTTGGAGCTTTTTAAGATAAGACACCTTAAATCCCGCAGCGCTAAAACGCTGTCACAGGGCGAGGCGCACCGCGCGGCGCTGGCGCGGGCCTTCGTGACGAAACCGAAGCTGCTGCTGCTCGACGAGCCTTTTGCCAGCCTGGACGCGCGCGTGAAGGATGCCATCTGCCGCGACCTGCGCAAGGTTGTAAAGGCGTCGAACGCGGCGGTCTTCTTCGTGACGCAGGACCAGGGTGACGCGCTCACCCTTTGCGATACCCTTGCAGTGCTGGTGAACGGCAGGATACTCCAGCGCGGAGAGCCGCAGGAGCTCTTCGCCCGGCCGGCCTGCGCCGAGGTGGCGGATTTTGTGGGGGTGGATACCATTCTGCCCGGTAAGGTGGCCTCGAAAGAGGACAATCTCTGCCGCGTGGAAACCGGCTGCTGCGCGCTTGAGGTGGTTTCCGCCTGCGAGCCCGGCGACTCCGTCTTTGTCTGCGTGCGGCCGGAGAATGTAAGCGTCTCCATCGGGGCGGAAGAAAACAGCATGCGCAACCGGTTCAAGGGCAGGGTGCTCTCCATAGAGCCCCGGGGCCTGGAGTACAGGCTGGTCCTGGACTGCGGCTTCGGCCTGACCGCAGCGGTGACGAAACAGTCCGTGGAAAAACTGCGGTTGGAGCCCGGTCGGGAGCTTTATGCCTCCTTCAAGGCCACTGCCGCCCATCTGATAAAGAGGATGCTATGATAAATTTTAAAGAAGCCATTGAAATAGTGCTGAAGAATGTTCGTCCGCTGCCGCCGGTTAAGACCCGCGTGGAGGACGCCGCGGGCCGCGTGCTGCAGGAGGATATACGTTCCGGCCTGGAGATGCCGCCTTTCAATAAATCCGCAGTGGACGGCTATGCCGTGCGTGCGGCTGATCTGGTCCGCGCCCGCCGGCTGCGCTGCACGGCAATGGTGCAGGCGGGGGAAAGTTTTTTGGGGAAGCTGCGCGCTGGCGAATGCGTGAAGATCATGACCGGCGCGCCCGTGCCCGCCGGGGCCGACGCGGTGGTGATGGTGGAATACACCTCGGAGAAGAACGGCCTGGTGAAGTTCGCGGCCGGAATAAAGAAAGGGAAAAATATAGCCGTGCGCGGCGAGGATATAAAGAAAGGGCAGAAGATACTGGCGTGCGGGACCGTGATAAAGATCTCCCACATTGCCGCGCTGGCCGCTGTGGGCCGCGGCAAGGTGAAGACCGGCGCGCTGCCGCGGGTTTCGCTGGTGAATACCGGCGGCGAGATAGTTCCCCCGGGCACGGAGCTGGGGCGCAACCGCATATATAACAGCAATGGCCCCATGCTGGCCGCTATGCTCGGGGCCGACGGGATAAAAGCCGTACCGGTGATAGTGCGCGACGAGGCCCGCAAGCTGAAGGCGGCCCTGGCCAAAGCCCTTAAGGCCGACATAGTTCTTATCTCCGGCGGTGTGTCCATGGGCGACTATGACCTGGTCCCCGGTGTGCTGAAGTCGCTGGGCGTAAAAATGATATTCCACAAGGTGCGTGTCAAACCCGGCAAACCGATGTTCTTCGGGACAAAAGGGGACAGGCTGGTTTTCGGAATACCGGGCAACCCGGTCTCCAACTTTATGGCCTACCTGGCCTATATACGCCCTGCTATCCGCAAAATGAGCGGCCGCCCGGACTTTGCGCCGCGGTTCCTTGAGGGCGCCTGTGCCGCCGCCTTTAAGCCGCGCACGCCGCGCCGCGCTATGGTCCTTTCCAGGGTGCGCGCGAAGACGGAGTATTCGCTTTGCGAAGTTTCCAATAACGGCTCAGCCGACATAATAGCCCTGGCCGGCGCGGACGCTTTTACGATGATAAGGGAAGGCGGCTCGGTAAATAAAGGCGGGAAGGCGAAGTTCATAGGTTGGGACTGAAGATGATCGGGAAAGTGTTCCCAGACTCGCCGCCGGCCACCGTGTGGACCGGGTTAGCAAAACCTTCCGAAGGCCGAGGCTTGCATAGCGCCGAGGACTGAGGCAGAGAGAGGCCACGGTGTGGCCGAGCGCGTTTTGCGTACCGGTTCACGCGGCGGCCGGCGGGCAGCCGGGTTGGGATCGTGCGGCAAAAGATATGATCAACTATTTGAGGCTTTCGCTTACGGACAGGTGCAATTTCAACTGCATCTACTGCACCCCGCTGGAGAAGAGCGGGCATCTGAGCCATCAGGAACTGCTGCGCCACGAGGAACTGGCGCGCGCCGCGGCGGCTTTCGTGAGGGCCGGCGTGAGGAAGATACGCCTGACCGGCGGCGAGCCGCTGCTGAAGAAGAATATTGCGGGGCTGGCGCGGATGCTCAAAGCCATCCCCGGCCTTAAGGAACTGGCGCTTACAACCAACGGCGTGCTGCTGCCGGAACTTGCCCGCCCCCTGCGTGCGGCCGGGGTGGACGCGGTGAATATCAGCCTGAACTCCCTTAAAAAAGACGTCTTTAAAAAGATCACCGGTTCCAACAGTTTCGACAAAGTACAGGCCGGCCTGCGCGCGGCCCTGCGGGCCGGTTTCAAAAGCGTGAAGCTGAACGTAATAATAATGCGCGGCATAAATGACGGCGAGATAGAGGACCTTGCGCGGCTGTCGCTGAAGCATCCGCTGGATGTGCGCTTTATAGAATTTTTCCCGGTCAATAAGCGCTCCTCCCGCCTTAAAGGCGCCCTGTTCACTACGGCCGAACTGAAGGCGCGCATAGAAGCCGCGTTCGGCAAGCTGCGCCCCGCGGGCGGCGGCAGGATAGGCGGTCCCGCCTGCAACTTCAAGCTTAAAGGCGCAAAAGGCCGCATAGGTTTCATAAGCGGCTGCAGCGATGATTTCTGCGGTGACTGTAACCGGATCAGGATGGACTGCGTAGGCAGGATATACCCTTGCCTGTTCTCACCACCTACCCACGCCCTGCGTGACCTGCTGCGGGGCGGCGCCTCCGAAGCCGGACTTGTCCGGCATATTAAAAAGGCTTTTTTAGTAAAATCTAAGTACAGAAAGGATTCCCCCACCGCCGGCCACATAGAAATGAGCAGTATAGGGGGGTGAGAAGCCGGGGGTCAAGGGTCAGGGGTCGGTGGGCGAAGAAAGGGATCGAAGACCGGGGAAAGGGGCACTTATGATAGATGTCGGCGCCAAAAAAGACACCAAACGCATAGCTAAAGCCCAGGCGTATATACGGCTTAATAAAACCATAATCGCCCGGATAAAAGCCGGGAAGCTGCCCAAAGGCAATGTCCTCGAAGCCGCGCGCTTCGCCGGCATTCTCGCCGCCAAGAACACCGCCGGCCTCATTCCCCTCTGCCACAACCTCCCGCTCAATTATGTCGGCGTAGATTTCACCATACAAAAAGAAGGCATCCTGATAAACACCGAAGCCCGCTGCACCGGCAAAACGGGCGTAGAGATGGAAGCGCTGCTAACCGCCTCCACCGCCGCCCTCACCATTTACGATATGTGCAAGATGTTCGCCCAGGACCTGGAGATACAGGACCTGTGCCTCCTTGA
>PEXO01000431.1 GCA_002779045.1 Elusimicrobia bacterium CG08_land_8_20_14_0_20_59_10
AGCGAAGCAGTCCCTCGCAATATGTTGTATAAGCAAAAGGGGTATCGGAACATTAAGGATAGGGCGGGAACTGGCAGTAATCGCTTATGTTTCTTACAGATTGCGTAAAATTTGACGATTCTATGGCTTTCCCCTGATTCATATCCGGTAGGCTATACCAGGGGGGAGGAATTTCAGAGGACCCGGCTATATGACGCGAATCTTCAGGAAAACCAAGCGGGGCGTGACGCTTATCGAGCTCATGATCGCTACGGCTATCATCTCGATAGGCGTGCTCGGCATGGTCGCGTCCTTCAGGTATATCAGCATCGGCATACAGGCGCCGAAAGGCAGGTCTTTGGCGAACAACCTGGCCCAGGAGAAGATAGAGGTCCTGAAGAATAAGTCGTATTACAGAATACTGGTCACCACGGCCACCGCCGTGGACAATAATTTCAACCCCGCCATAACCTACGACACGGCGCCTAACACCCCGGAGACGCTCAATGTCGGCGGGATAAATTTTGAGAGAAGGGTTTATATACGCAAGGTGAGCGAGGACGGGTCCGGCAATCTCCAGTACCAGAGCTGGACCACACCGGACACCGGCCTGAAGGAGGTGCTGGTGTATGTGGTGTGGAAGGACGGAAACACCTGGAAAAAGGTGGAGTTGAGGAATCTGCGCGATAATCCCGACCGCACCAACTTAGCCGCTACGTTCAGCGGAGCGGTGACCGATGCCGGAACCGGCGATCCTCTCCAGGGCGCCAGAGTGCGCGCCCAGGAAAATCCCGCCAGGTACGGTGAGACCGACGCCTCCGGCAATTACAGTTTCGCTATTGAGCCGGGCGGTTATACTCTGCTGGCCGCAAAGACCGGCTATTTCGCGTCCACCTCCCCGCTTTACAACATTACCACAACGGCTAACCACAATTTTCAGCTTCCTGCAATGGCCAGCGGCACGGTCCTGGGTACCGCCTGGCTGCGCGACCATCTTGTTATAAGCCAGGTGGTCGGCAGTTCCGTCAACAGCAGCACCCAGTATCAGGAGTGGGTGGAGGTCTTCAACCCCACCACCTGGACCTGGACCATGGCGACCGGCCTGGGAACCGGAACTAATGAAGTTGTCAACTTAAGATACAAGAAAACGAACGCAACCGAGGTTGCCCTGGATATTAACTACCGCTCTGCGGGGATCGCTCCCAATTCATATTTTTTATTCGCCAATACCGGCACTATCGTGGCCAGTGGAGTTGTCAGGACCGCGGACGCGGTGTACAGCGATAATGCCGATTTTAACGACATCGACGACGTGATTGATACCGGCAATCCCTCTTACGCAGGTTACATTACATTAGTTAAGACGGCGACGGGCCTGGGGCTGGACAAGGTCGGGTGGAAGGCCACAAACAACGGGGCGAATGGGGTTGCCGAATCCTTTGAGGGCGCCGCCATAGACCAGGCGGTCGGCTTCCAGGAGGGAGAGGAGTATACGCGCAGGACCGCGTCCG
>PEXO01000254.1 GCA_002779045.1 Elusimicrobia bacterium CG08_land_8_20_14_0_20_59_10
CGCAGTGAAGCCTTTCAGCCTGCCCTCTAAAGCCGACAAACTTGACGACTGCCTGGGGCAGCTGGTTGCGGGCTTCGCCGAAGTGAAGCGCCGCCTGCCCGGCGCCCCGGCCGCCATAAGTCTCTCTTTCCCCGGACCCGCCGATTATCCCTCGGGTATTATAGGCGATCTCCCCAACCTCCCCGCTTTCAGGGGCGGCGTGGCGCTGGGGCCCTTCCTGGAGAAAAAGTTCAAGCTGCCCGTGTTCATTAACAACGATGGCGATCTCTTCGCCTGCGGCGAGGCCATGGCCGGCTTCCTGCCTTATGTGAACGGCGAGCTGAAAAAAGCCGGCAGCCGCAAAAGATACCGGAATTTGTTCGGCGTCACGCTGGGCACGGGCTTCGGCGGCGGCATAGTGCGCGACGGGCGGCTCTTTGAAGGCGACAACTGCGCCGGCGGCGAGGCCTGGCTGCTGCGTAATAAGCTGGAGCCCGCCGTGAACGCCGACGAGGGCTGCTCCATACGCGCCGTGCGCCGGGTGTACGCGCGGCTCTCCGGCATAGCGTGCGAAAAAGTCCCGGAGCCCGAGGAGATAGCCCGGATAGGTATGGGCGAGGCGCCGGGGGAGCAGGCCGCGGCCCTTGAGGCTTTCCGCCGGCTGGGCGAGACCGCCGGCGACGCCATAGCGCAGGCGCTTACGCTGGTAGACGGGCTGGTGGTTATAGGCGGCGGCCTGTCTGGCGCGCATAAACTGTTCCTGCCGTCGCTGGTGGGCGCGGTCAACGGCGTCTATCACAAGCCGGGCGGCGACCTGCGGCGGCTGACCGCGCGCGCTTTTAATTTCGAGGACGGGGCGCAGCGCGCGCTGTTCCTGAAAGGGGAACCGCGTAAAATAACCGTGCCCGGCTCATCTAAAAAGATAGAGTACGATGCGCTGGCGCGCTCGGCGATAGGCCTTTCGCGGCTGGGCACCAGCGAAGCGGTGGCCATAGGCGCGTATTCCTTCGCTCTTTCCAGACTGGGGTGATACTTATGAAAACAATGCTTTTGCTGGCGGTGCTCGTGCTGTGGTCGGCGCAA
>PEXO01000224.1:0-682 GCA_002779045.1 Elusimicrobia bacterium CG08_land_8_20_14_0_20_59_10
TGAAGAACTGTACGGCCGGGATGCCCGCCTCTACGAAACTCACCTGGTCGCTGGCGTCCAGGTCTTCTTTTACCAGCGCATAGTCCGCCCCGGTGACGAAGCCCGCCCCGCGGAAGATATGCACCCATTTGTCCGACGAGGAGGAGTTCAGGATGAGTATCTTGCCTCCGCCCAGGCGGCCTACCGAGTCGAAATTCAGGTCCGCGTTGATGCTGCGCTTCAGTTCCGGCGCCAGCATACGGACAAAAGCCTTTGAGCCTATACGGCCCTCTTCTTCCGCGTCGAAGGCGGCGAAGATGATAGTGCGCTTCTGCGGGCGGGCCGCGTAATAGCGCGCCAGTTCCAGCAGCAGGGCCACGCCGGAGGCATTATCGTCGGCGCCGGGGCAGGCCTTCCCGTTCACCGGGGCGAGATGGTCGTAGTGCGCGGACAGCACCAGGTATTCGTCCGGCTTGTCCGTGCCCTCTACCATGGCGGTGAGGTTGGCCGGTTGGCCTTCCGGCGCCAGGAAATAGGAGCGTTTTAACGCGGAGCCTCCCCGGCCCGGCGGCGGCCCCGGCTGGTAGGGCTTCAGGCCGGCTTTGGTGAAGGCGTCCTTTATCAGCGCGGCGGCTTTTTTGAGTCCGGTGGAACCGGGACCGCGGCCGCCCGGCAGGGAGGCCAGGGCCGAAACATCGGCGGC
>PEXO01000224.1:913-1185 GCA_002779045.1 Elusimicrobia bacterium CG08_land_8_20_14_0_20_59_10
GGTGTGGTACCTGTCGGTGCCCAAGTCGTTTTTTGAAGATGCCTACACTGGCGGCCCGTTCGAATTTCTCACTGCGGTCAGCTTCTCGTTCGAATACGTATTGACCAACTTGCTGTTCGTGCCTTTCATGTCGGGCGCAGCTCACAATGGGGACTTGTCCACTGTGACTTTCGGCTTCAGCGCGCAGAGCGACGAGTCGCGCCACATGACGTTGGGCATCGAATGCATCAAGTTCATGCTTGAGCAAGACCCGGACAACGTGCCGATCGTCC
>PEXO01000305.1 GCA_002779045.1 Elusimicrobia bacterium CG08_land_8_20_14_0_20_59_10
CCTCCCAGTACGAAAAGCGCAATATAGCGCTGGAAACCCCGGTCTGGGAAAGCGACCTCTGCATACAGTGCGGTATCTGCTCGCTGGTCTGCCCGCATGCGGCCATACGCATAAAGGCTTATAACGGCGCGGAGCTGGACAAGGCTCCCAGAACCTTCAAATCCGTTGAAGGGCGCGCTGCGCTTAAAGGCCTGAAATTCACCACCCAGGTGGCCGTGGAGGACTGCACCGGCTGCGGCGCCTGTGTCTACAACTGCCCCGCCAAGGAAAAGAAAGAGGGGAAGGAGACCGGCCGCAAAGCCATCAACCTGGCCACACAGTTCCCGCTGCGCGAGACCGAGCGCGAGAACTTCAAGTTCTTCCTGTCCCTGAAGGACCAGGGCTCGTCCAAGGTCAACCGCAACACCGTGCAGGGCAGCCAGCTGGTGCGCCCGCTGTTCGAATTCTCCGGGGCCTGCGCCGGCTGCGGCGAAACGCCCTACGTAAAACTGATGACCCAGCTGTTCGGCGACCACCTCACCGTGGCCAACGCCACCGGCTGTTCGTCCATCTACGGCGGCAATCTGCCCACCACGCCTTACTGCGCCCGTGAGGACGGCCGCGGACCCGCCTGGTCCAACTCGCTGTTCGAAGATAACGCCGAGTTCGGCCTGGGTATGCGCGTGGCGTATGATAAGCTTGAGGGCGAAGCCCGCGAACTGCTGACCTCCATGAAGGACGGTCAGTTGAAGGCGCAGGTAAAGCTCGCCGACGACATCCTTAACGCCAGGCAGGACGACTGGGCCGGCATTGAGCAGCAGCGCGGCCGCGTCTCCGACCTGAAGAAAGCCCTGACCGCCGCAGGCGGGGAGCAGGCCGCCCGCCTGGGGACGCTCGCAGAGAACCTCATTAAGAAATCCCTGTGGATCCTCGGCGGCGACGGCTGGGCCTACGATATCGGCTACGGCGGCCTGGACCACGTGCTGGCCAGCGGCCGCAAGGTCCGCGTGATGGTGCTGGACACCGAAGTGTACTCCAACACCGGCGGCCAGATGTCTAAATCCACTCCGATGGGCGCCGTGGCGCTGTTCGCCGCGGGCGGCAAGCCGCTGCCGAAAAAAGACCTGGGCATGATCTCCATGACCTACGGCAACATCTACGTGGCACAGATAGCCATGGGCGCCAACTACCT